>NZ_JASGBV010000158.1:0-4338 GCF_030053245.1 Stenotrophomonas sp. RS-48 | reverse complement strand
AGAGCGGGCCCCAAGCTCCTGCAAGATGCCGTGCAGATCGGACATATTCGCGTGGGTCTGCACCGGATAGAGCAAGCTTCGGACGAAACCACTCGTCGAGCCTTTGTGCTGCCACCAATGTACCGTTTCGTGCAGATAGGTGGAGTAGGCCTGAAGCTCCTCCCCGGTGTAGTTGGTGCCCCCTGCTTCCGACTTGGCAATAGCGCTTTCGACCAAGTCATGTACAACAGGGCTCAGTCTAAGTGCAAAGCGCGTACTCTCATAGACGCCACGAGCGTTCAAGCACGCAGCAAATGTATCCGAACATTCGTCTGGATATCGCGGATCGTATAGCGAAGAATCGAACTTAAGTGACTCCCCCGTCATGCGCCCTCCTTCTCATAGTTATTTTGACTGGCGCCAGATGCGATCTTACAGCGACTCTATGATCGGATTGAACTGCGTGATCTTTCAAGTTCTTATCCAGAATCTTTAAGGACCGGGATGGCGTGAGTACTTGGCTTTAAGTGCACATTGAGTAGGACATTGATCTAAGCACAGCGCGACTGCACAGCAGAAGCCATGGCAGTCTAGCTGTCCTGAGATGCCGGGTCGGCCACCTCATCTCGCCGGCGCCGTGCCACTGGAGCCTTGAAGAAATCCGTGTAGCTCTGTAAGAAGCCTGGAATTCTAGAGGATGCCTGCTTGAATACGTTGGTCTGAGCGAACTCATGCCATGGGCTTCCATGAGTCTCGCTATCCAAGAATCGGAGAGGCGCCTCATCCAGTCGAGCAAGCGCAGAATCGAATAGACGGACAGCCATTCCGCTGTCCTCGAGTAGTTCAGCTTCTCGCCTGTAGCCTTCGTACGCCTTCGCAACCGATGCCTTGAAGGCATAGTCTTCTGCCATCTTGAATCGCTGCCCGATTTGCTTAGTCGCCAGCCAAGCTAGCCAGCCCGGACCGGCCAAACTGATTGCGGAGAGAAAGATTTGAAGGGATACCGCCGGCCAATTTGGCTCCCCTTCCGCCAGCCTGGTCAGCGTCTGCCACCGATATGCGGTTAGCACTGCAGCCCCTGATAGTGACAGCACTAGTATTCCAACCCATAGCCCCAGGGTCACTCCCAGCCTACGGGCTTTTTCATCAAAGGCGGCCGCGAGTCCAATTGATGTAGTGATTCTTTGTGACTCCCGCACCTTTGCCACCAACGCATCGGCCTCAAGCTGCGCCAATTCTAGCTTGCTGAGAATTTCGTTCGACGACTGGAGTGCCGCCGCAGCTTGAATGCTTCTCTCTTTCACAACGTCAGCATCTGCAGATATCTGCGCCCTAGCCCGCCTCAGCTCATCCAGACTTACAGGAAGATCGTAAGCCGCGTCAGCAG
Organism: Stenotrophomonas sp. RS-48; assembly: GCF_030053245.1. Lineage (NCBI taxonomy): Bacteria > Pseudomonadati > Pseudomonadota > Gammaproteobacteria > Lysobacterales > Lysobacteraceae > Stenotrophomonas > Stenotrophomonas sp. RS-48. The sequence continues at coordinate 2,972 of NZ_JASGBV010000158.1, read as the reverse complement.
CATCCCTAATAATTGCAATTTGATCAGTTAGCTTATCCGCGTCTGGCACAATCGCGTTGATAGATGCCTCGAGGCCGGCGAGCTTTCGCCTGAGTGCCTGCGGCATCTTGCCGCGGTCCCGCACATCCGACCAACCTAGCACTGAATTGACCGCCATCCTCAGTGCGGAGAGAGTACTTACGACCGAAATTGCAGCAGACGGAGCATTGGAATTGACCAAGTGAGGGACCGAGTTGCTTGCTACGTGCTGAAGTGCAGCCGGCCATGATTCAAGCAGCGCGGTGACTTCTGCACTCTCCTCAAACGGGAGCTCGGACTCGATCTGTCCAGCAAGCTCCTCAGCTAGCATTCCGATGTCCCAAGGCGTCATACCTGGCGCATTCCATCCATATCTCTGGATGGGATCGTTAGCGCCTCCGCGGGCGCTTTCGACCGCGGTAAATATATTGCGGAGCTCCTGCACTATCTTCGGCAGCTGCGCGCTTACAGACTGACTCTCTGGCATACCCCCCCCTTGGGCAACGTAGTATCGCGAGATTAAGATTCCTCCAACAATGACGCAAGCACCTTATGGAGTAGCTCTGTCTGTGGAAGCAACTCAGCCCGCAACAGCCGTCTAGTTGGCAACTTCTCCGCTTGCGATTGCCGCCTTTAGTTCGAACTCGTCCGTGATCATCGCAAAGGCGATTACAGGTGAGTCCACAGAGCGTTTGCAGGCGACGCTCGGTTTGTCTGCGGCGGCCACCTATGGATACAGTGATGTATGTGCCCAGCGGAAAAGGTAAGCGGAAAGATGCCTGATCTGTGTACGACATTTAGCGATGTCAGCATTACGGAGCGCATCGCTCTCCTAACCAACATCCCAGTTGCGTCGCCGAGAGCCAGAGGCTCGGTGTCAGATCACAGGCGCGCCCTAGGCTTAAACTGGTGAGGCGGGGTAGAGCAAGTGTCCGTTACTTGGACAGGAACGGTCCTCCAATTTGGCATAGCCGCGGCTAGGGCGGCGGCTATGCGCTATCAACGTTCTTGGCTGAGGCCCGTCAGTCTAGATGGCTTGCTTACGCAACTGCCAGCAACTTTGGCTTCGCCGTTCCACTCTTCAGCCTGTCCAAGTAGTCAGCCCATGCCTGCATCATCCGACGTCGTTCTGGAAGATGCTCAGCGCGGTTGTACGCTGCTTTGATTGGATTTCGCTCCGCATGAGCCAATTGCCGCTCAATTGCATCTGAGGTCCAACCCATCTCGTGCAGGAGGGTGGACGCCATGCTCCGGAATCCATGACCTGTCATGTCGTCAGTACCGTAGCCCAGCCTACGCAGTGCCGCGTTGACAGTGTTCTCGCTCATGGGATCCCGCAAACTGCGCACTGAAGGAAAGACGTAACGACTCTTGCTGGTCACCGGGTGAAGCTCACGGAGAACCGCTATGGCCTGCTTTGATAGAGGGACGATCTGTGCAACGCCCATCTTCATCTTCTCTGCCGGGATACACCATTGGCCAGTCTCGAAGTCGATCTCGGACCACTCCGCCTTCCTCAGTTCGCCTGGGCGGGCGAACACCAACGGCGCGAACCTGAGGGCACAGAGGGTAGTGAGCTGTCCCGTATACCCGTCAATCGCCCGCAGTAGCTCTCCAATCTTTGCTGGATCCGTGATCGAGGCATAGTGACGGTTCTTCGCGGTCTTCAAAGCCCCTCGCAGGGCGGCAGTAGGATCCCGATCAAGCCGACCGGTGGCCACTGCGTATCGAAACACCTGGCCGCAGATCTGCCGCAGTCGTTGGGTCGACTCAATCTTGTCCTGGGCTTCAAGCCGGCGCAGAACTGCCAGAACCTCTGCAGTGCTGATGTCCTCGATTGAGCGCTTGCCCAGCCATGGGAATGCGTATGTCTCAAGCATCCACTTGGCCTTGGACCGCGTGCTTTCTGCCAGGTCACCTCTTGTCTCAAGCCACTCAAGGGCCACAGCTCCGAAGCGACCATCTGCGGACAGCTGGGCCTTGAGCTTGCCCAGCTGCTTCTCCTCGGACGGATCCTTGCCGTCTCTCAGCTGCGCGCGCGCGGCGTCTCGCTTGTCACATGCCTCCTTCAGGGTCACCTCGGGGTAGACCCCGATGGAGAGCAACTTCTCCTTGCCCGCATGGCGGTACTTCATTCGCCAGTAGCGATTCCCGTTCGGCATGACCTGCAGGTAGAGCCCTGCTCCAGCTGCAAGCTTGTAGGGCTTCTCTTTGCCCTTTGCGTTCCTTGCAGCCATATCCGTCAACGACTTATGGGCCATTGGGGGTACATCCTCCTATCTCTCTTGCTTGATTCCCCATGTACCCCCAATTGCACCCCCAGTCTGGGTGGATGCTCATGGACGGCCGGGGACAAAAAAGCACAAAAAAACCCGCTATTTCAGCGGGTTGATTGTGCACCGTGGACATCCGTGGATGCCAGTGGATCGGAGGATGGTGCCGCTTATCCGAATCGAACGGATGACCTACTGTTTACAAGACAGTTGCTCTACCAACTGAGCTAAAGCGGCATGGGTGACGCACGGGCGGCAGCGCCGCAGTGGGGGGATTCTAGCGCAGTCGCGCGCATTCCAGCGACTGTTGCCGGGCGGCGCCGCTGCGCTGCTTCACCTGCGCAGGCTGTGCGGTGCCGGCCAGCTGCCCGTCCAGCCACCACTGGCCGGCATCACCGCTGGCCACCAGGCGCGGCTGGAAGCCGGCGGCCTGCACCGCAGCGATACGCCGCTCGGCGCCTTCGCGGTTGCGGTACTGGCCCAGCGCCACGGCGTTGGCGTCCTCACCCTGGCTGATGATGTAGTAGTCGCCCAGGCCCGCAGCGACGATGCGCTTGACCGTGGCCTGCGCCTCTTCGCGGCTGGCGGCGGCCGGCAGCAGCACGCGGTAGCGGGCACTGCCGCTGGCGGCCGGCTGCTCGCGCAGGCGCGCCTGGCTGAGCAGTGCGCCGGCCCGGCCCT
>NZ_JASGBV010000157.1:0-1999 GCF_030053245.1 Stenotrophomonas sp. RS-48 | reverse complement strand
TTGGTAGACGCACTAGTTTCAGGTACTAGCGGGTAAAACCGTGGAGGTTCGAGTCCTCTCCTGGGCACCATGTCGAGACTGAGAAAAACCCGCGAAAGCGGGTTTTTTCATGTCCGGGCGCCAGCCAACCGGATCAGAACAGCGGTCGCAGCACCAGCTCCAGGCCCAGCAGCAGCAGGAAGCCCAGGAAGCACACGCGGAACACCCGCGCACTGATCCGCTGCCGGATCACCTGCCCCAGCCACATGCCCGCCAGCGCCGGCAACACCGCCAGCGCGCTCAGTCCCAGCTGCTGCACACCGAATGCGCCGTGCAGCACCAGCCCACCCGTCAACGAGAGGGTCGACACCGTGAACGCCAGGCCCAGCGCCTGCACCAGCTCTTCGCGCTGCAGCCCCAGCGACTGCAGGTACGGCACCGCCGGCATCACGAACACACCGGTCGCCCCGGTCACCACGCCGGACAACGCCCCCACCAGCGGCCCCAGCCAACGCTCACGCCGCTGCGGCACACGGAACACCGGCGCAACCAAGGCATACAGCGCATACACCACCAGCGCCACGCCCAGCGCCACGCGCGACCAGGTGCGGTCCACCCGCACCAGCAACGTCGCCGCGCCCAGGGTCACCACCACCACGGCCAGCATCATCGGCCACAGGCGTCGCATGATCGGTCCCAGTGATGGGCCGACCAGCAGTTGCCAGGCGTTGGTGACGAAGGTCGGAATGAACAGCATCGACGCCGCCGCCACCGGCGACAGCGCCCCTCCCAGCAGGCCCATCGCCACGGTCGGCAGGCCCATGCCGGTCACGCCCTTGACCACCCCCGCCAGCATGAACACGGCAACCAGCAGACCATAGAAGAATGTCGTCTCGCTCATGCCGTCATTGGAACCGGCGCGCCTTCCGCGCACAATGCGGCTTATGCGCCCCACCCTTCGGCTGACCCGAAGGCAGGCGGCACGCAACGAGGGCCGTGACATGCGGATGGACATCGCCGACCTGCGCCTGTTCCTGGCCGTGGCCGACGCCGGCAGCATCACCGCAGGCGCCGCGCAGGCAAACCTGGCGCTGGGCTCTGCCAGCGAACGCCTGCGGGCGATCGAGAACGACGCGGGCACCGCGCTGCTGGTGCGTCACCCGCGCGGCGTGAGCCTGACCGAAGCCGGTGCCGCCCTCGCCCACCACGCGCGCCAGATCCTGCATCAACAGGCACAGCTGCGTGGCGAACTGCAGGCCTTCGCGAAGGGCGCGCGCGGCACCCTGCACCTGTATGCCAACACCGCCGCACTGACCAGCTACCTGCCTTCCCGGTTGGCTCCCTGGCTGGCCGAACGCCCACGCCTGCACGTCGAACTGCACGAACGCACCAGCCCTGAAGTGGTCCGCGCCCTGACCGCTGGCCAGGCCGAAGCGGGAATCATCAGTGATGCGGTCGAGGCAACCGGCCTGCAACGCCATGTCGTTGCCGAGGATCCCCTGGTGATGCTGCTGCCCGCAGGCCATCGTTTCGCGGCCCGTCGCACGCTGGCCTTCGCCGATGTGGTCAGCGAAACCTTCGTCGCGCTGGCCGATGGCAATGCGCTGCAGACCTACATCGAAACGCAGGCACGCGACATCGGCCATCGATTGGACGTGCGCATCCGCATGAAGACCTTCGAAGGCGTGTGCATCATGGTGGGTCACGGCATCGGCGTAGGTATCGTGCCGCGCACCATCGCCCGCCAGCACCGCCGCGCGACACAGGCGCTGGCAGTGCCCCTCGCGGATGCGTGGGCACAGCGCCGCCTGTGTGCCTGCTTCGCCGACTGGACACGGCTGTCGACAGCGATGCGCAGCCTGCTGCTGCACCTCGGCGTGGAAGCGGAGAAAAAAGCATGAAATGGTGTTGACACATCCGATGCCGTACCGCAGAATTCCCCTCCTGAGTCGCCCAGGTGGCGGAATTGGTAGACGCACTAGTTTCAGGTACTAGCGGGTAAAACCGTGGAGGTTCGAGT
>NZ_JASGBV010000156.1:0-2000 GCF_030053245.1 Stenotrophomonas sp. RS-48 | reverse complement strand
CAGCGACCGCAAGGCCCTGCAGGCTGAAGTGACCCAGCTGGTCAGCGAAATCGACCGCGTCGCCAAGCAGAGCGACTTCAACGGCACCAAGCTGCTCGACGGCAGCTTCACCAGCCAGCTGTTCCAGGTGGGTGCCAACGCCGGCCAGGCCATCGCCATCAACAGCGTGGTCGACGCCAAGGCCAACTCGCTGGGCGCGACGACCTTCGTCAACGCTGGCAGCGCCACCCTGGATGACGCAGCCGTCGATGCCGCCGCCGGCACGCTGGCCAACATCACGGTGGGCGACGTCAGCATCGGCGACGTCACGTTCGACTACACCACCCCGCCAGGCGCGCCGGCCACCGCCGCCGAGATCGCTGCGGTGCGCAAGGTCAACCAGGACAACGCCACCAAGGCGCTGGCTGCTGCCCTGAACGGCAAGATCGGCGAAACCGGCCTGCATGCCGCGCAGTCCACCACCGCGGGCGAAGTCACCCTGACCTCGGTCAAGGCCGACAACACCGTGGCCGGTGTGACCGTGAAGATGGGGCCGACCGCCACCGCAACCGATCTGAACGCCCCCGCCGCCGGCACTGCTGCCGCCCACGTCGCCGACATCCAGATCGATACCGTCGCCGGCGCCCAGCAGGCCCTGGAGATCGTCGACAAGGCCCTGGAATCGGTCAACAGCGTCCGCGCCGACCTGGGCGCGATCCAGAACCGCTTCACCTCGGTGGTCGCCAACCTGCAGACCTCTTCCGAAAACCTGTCGGCCTCGCGCAGCCGCATCCGCGATACCGACTTCGCCAAGGAAACCGCCGAACTGACCCGCACCCAGATCCTGCAGCAGGCCGGCACGGCCATGCTGGCCCAGGCCAACCAGGTGCCGCAGAACGTGCTCAGCCTGTTGCAGCGCTGACATGAGCCGCTCCCGGGGCACGTCGGGGGCGTCTGACCCAACTCACGTGCAACCGCTCAAGGACCTCTCCTCATGGCACAAGTCATCAACACCAACACGATGTCGTTGAATGCTCAGCGTAACCTGAGCACCAGCGGCAGCTCGCTGGCCACCACCATCCAGCGCCTGTCCTCCGGTTCGCGCATCAACAGCGCCAAGGACGACGCCGCTGGCCTGGCGATCTCCGAGCGCTTCGGCACCCAGATCCGCGGCACCGATGTGGCCATCCGCAATGCCAACGACGGCATCTCGCTGGCCCAGGTCGCCGAAGGCTCGTTGACCGAGATCGGCAACAACCTGCAGCGCGTCCGCGAGTTGTCGGTGCAGGCCGCCAATGCCACCAACTCGGCCAGTGACCGCAAGGCGCTGCAGGCCGAAGTGACCCAGCTGGTCAGCGAAATCGACCGCGTTGCCAAGCAGTCCGAGTTCAACGGCACCAAGCTGCTGGACGGTTCGTTCTCCAGCCAGCTGTTCCAGGTCGGCGCCAACGCCGGCCAGGCTATTGCCATCGACAAGGTGGTCGATGCCAAGGCCGACGCACTGGGCAATGCCGTCTTCGACGCCAACACCATCGCCATCGACGAAGGCGATAGCGTCGCAGCCGATGCGGGCAAGGAAATCACCTATTCCGGCCTGACCATCGGTGGCGGCGGCCTGACCTCGGCGATCAAGATCGCCGATGTCAAGATCACCTCCACCGGCGACGCCGCCAAGGACCAGGCTGCCCTGGCCGCGGCGACCGTGACCGCGATCAACGCCAAGATCGGTGAGACCGGCGTCTACGCCGAACTCGACGGCACCACCGCCGGCCAGATCAACCTGACCTCGGTGAAGGAAAGCGTCGACAAGGACGGCAAGTTCGTCGCCATGTCCGCCACCGCAGGCACCAGCGCCGGCGTCACCGGCTTCGACAGCGCCGCCGCCACCGCCAGCACCGGTGCATCACCGGGCAAGCTGCTGAAGGACGTCGACATCAGCACCGTGAAGGGTGCCCAGCAGGCGCTGGAAGTGGTCGACAAGGCACTGGGTTCGATCAACAACACCCGCGCCGACCTGGGTG
>NZ_JASGBV010000001.1:0-42101 GCF_030053245.1 Stenotrophomonas sp. RS-48 | reverse complement strand
GGCCGGCGTGGTGAAGCTCTGCCCGGTGACCGCGCCGCGCTCGGCGATGACGGTGGCGAACGCGGCACTGACCTCGGCGAAGCGTTCGCCGCTGACCCATTCCACAAGGTCGCACCAGTGCGAGCCGATATCGGCGAACACGCGCGAGGTGCCGCCCAGCGAGGGGTCGACACGCCAGTTGTTGCTGGCCGGATCCAGCAGCCAGTCCTGCAGGTAGCTGCCGTGGATCAGGTGCAGTGGCCCCAGCTCGCCCTGCGCGATGCGTGCGCGTGCCTCGCGGACCACCGGGTGATAGCGGTAGACGAAGGGGACCGTAGCGACCAGACCGGTCCTGGCGGCCAACGCGGCCAATGCCTGGGCGTCTTCCAGGGTGGTGGCCAGCGGCTTCTCGCAGATCACGTGCTTGCCGGCTTCCAGCGCGGCCTGCGCCATGGCGCGGTGCAGATGGTTGGGCGTGCACACATGCACGACCTGCACCTGCGGATCGCTGACCACCTCCTCGATATCGCGGTAGGCATGCGCGACGTTCCACGCCTGCGCCACCTCCTGTGCGCGCTGCGGGGAAGAGGCCGCCACGCCGCGGACCTCGGCCCCGGCCAGCAGTGCCGCGCGGCGATGCACCGCACCGATCATGCCTGTGCCGACGATGGCGATTCCAAGCTTGGACATCCGATGGGATCCTCAGGGTGCGGTGGGAGCGGCCGCGACAGCGGGGCGGTCGCGGAACAGCAGCAGGAAGGCGATCAGCACCACCAGTGCGACGCCGGCCGGGAACAGCCAGATCTGCTGCCAGTCCGGACCCGCCGCCGTGGTGAAGTGCTCCACCACCGCACCGGACAGGAACGTGCCGATCAGCATGCCTACGCCGTACGTCGCCAGGGTGATGAAGCCCTGCGCGCTGCTGCGCGCGTCGGGGCCGGCGTGTGCGTCGGTATAGATCTGGCCGGTGACGAAGAAGAAGTCGTAGCAGATGCCGTGCAGCACGATGCCGATCACCAGCAGGGAGAACGCACCGCCCGCATCGCCGAAGGCGAACATGACATAGCGCACCACCCACGCGGCCATGCCCACCGCCAGCATCGTCTTGACCCCCAGGCGGACGAACAGGAACGGCATGGCCAGCATCAGCAGCACTTCCGAGACCTGGCCCAGCGACTGCAGGCCGGCCGCGCCGCGCACGCCCAGGTCGTTGAGATACGGATTGGTGAAGTTGTAGTAGAACGCCAACGGAATGCAGATGGCGATGGAGGCGAGGAAGAACACCAGGTAGGAGCGCGACTTCAGCAGCCGCAGCGAGTCCAGGCCCAGGATCTGCCCCAGTCCCGCATCGCGCTGCCTGGCCAGCGGCGGTGTGTGCGGCAGGGTAAAGGCATACAGACCCAGGGCCAGCGACGCCATCGCCGCCATGCGGAAGGTCAGTTCGAGCCGATGCGCCTGCTCCCAGCCCAGCCAGCCGATCAGCACGCCGGCCACGATCCAGCCGACACTGCCGGCCACGCGCACCAGCGGGAACTGCTTCTCAGGCGACTGCATATGGCGCATCGCCACGCTGTTGGCCAGGGCCAGCGTCGGCATGAAAAGCAGCATGTAACCCATGACACAAGCGAAGAACGTGTTGAAGTCCGTCGCCGTGGATGCGAACCACATCAGCACCGCACCGGCCAGGTGCAGCACCCCGAGAATGCGCTGCGCCGCAAAGTAGCGATCGGCTATCAGGCCGACCAGGAACGGGGCGACGATGGCACCGATGGACTGGCTGAGGAAGGCGGTGGCCACCTGGCTGGCGCTGGCCTGCAGCGGGCCCTGCACCAGATACGTCCCCAGGGTCACGAACCACGCGCCCCAGATGAAGAACTGCAGGAACATCATCGCGCCCAAGCGCGACATGGCGTGCGTCATGGCTTGCCCTCCCGGGGCGGTAGTGGCTCAGAGTCCCAGCATGCGGCGCAGTGATTCCGGCGGCGTGCCGCTGCCGGCGAAGTCGTCGAAGGCATGTTCGGTCACGCGGATGATGTGGTCACGGACGAAGGCGGCTCCCTCGCGTGCGCCGTCCTCCGGGTGCTTCAGGCAGCACTCCCACTCCACGACCGCCCAGCCCGGGAAATCGTACTGCGCGAACCGGGAGAAGATCGCCTTGAAGTCGATCTGGCCGTCGCCGAGCGAGCGGAAGCGCCCCGGCCGGTCGATCCAGTCCTGGTAACCGCCATAGACGCCGCTGCGCGCGCTGGGCCGGAATTCCGCGTCCTTGACGTGGAAGATGCCGATGCGATCGTGATACCGGTCGATGAAGCCCAGGTAGTCGATCTGCTGCAGCAGCAGGTGGCTGGGGTCGTACAGCATCTTCGCGCGTGGGTGGTGGTCCACCACATCGAGGAAGCGCTCGAAGGTGGCACCGTCGTGCAGATCCTCACCCGGGTGGATCTCGAAGCACAGGTCCACGCCGCTGGCGTCGAACGCCTCCAGGATGGGGCGCCAGCGCCGGCCGAGTTCGGCGAAGGCTTCTTCCACCAGTCCCGGTGGGCGTTGCGGCCAGGGATAGAAGTAGGGCCAGGCCAGCGCGCCGGAGAACGTGGCATGCGCGGTCAATCCCAGGCGCTGGCTGGCGCGGGCAGCCAGCTTCAACTGTTCCACCGCCCAGGCTTGGCGCGCGGCGGGGTTGCCGCGCTTGTCCAGCGGCGCGAAGCCGTCGAACAGGCTGTCGTAGGCGGGGTGGACGGCGACCAGCTGTCCCTGCAGATGGGTGGACAGCTCGGTGATCTGCAGGCCATGGTCGGCCAGCATGCCGCTGATGTCGTCGCAGTAGGCCTGGCTGCGCGCGGCCTCGGCCAGATCAAACAGATGCGGCGCGTTCGTCGGCACTTGTACGCCACAATAGCCCAGGCCCGCAGCCCAGCCGGCCAGCGTGTCCAGCCGATCAAAAGGAGGTGTTTCGCTGATGAACTGCGCCAGGAACAGCGCCGGACCCTTGAGCGTCTTCAACGTGGTTCGCCCGCGATGCAATCGATTGCATTACCCTAGCAGGGTCTCCCGCAAACCCTGTTGTGCACTGCACAGCGGAAACAAGAACTGACGCCATGGCCACCATCTACGACATCGCCAAGCACGTCGGCGTCTCCGCCGGTACGGTGTCGCGGGCGCTGTCCCGGCCGGACAAGGTGCTGCCGGCGACGCGCACGCGCATCGAACAGGCCGCCGCCGCGCTGGGCTATGTGCCCAATACGGTCGCCCGCACGCTGAAGACGCAGCGCAGCGGCAAGATCCTGGTGACCGTGCCGGACATTGCCAACCCGTTCTTCGCACAGATCCTGCAGGGTGCCGAAGACGCGGCCCAGGCCGTCGGCTACGCGGTCCTGCTGGGCGACACCCAGCATCGACCCGACCGCGAGGAGCGCTATGCGCAGATGCTCCGTCGCAACGAGGCCGATGGCCTGATCGTACTGGGCCATCGCCTGCCGCCTACCGCGCGCGCGATCGTCGAGCAGCAGGGCGCCGCCGCGCCGGTGGTCAATGGCTGTGAATTCGACCCCGCGCTGGGCCTCCCCAGTGTCCACATCGACAACGCTGCCGCCGCGCGTGCGGTGATGGAGCACCTGTACGGACTGGGACATGAGCGGATCGCCGTGGTGAGCGGGCCCCCCGACAACCCCCTGCACCAGCAGCGGCTGGAAGGGGCACGGGCGGCGGGCAGGGCGCGCGGCCGACTGCGCCAGTTGAGTGTTGTGCCGGGTGACTTCTCCGTCGAATCCGGCCATGCGGCGGCGACGGCACTGCTGGCCGCCGCATCGGCGCCGACCGCGATCTTCTGCTTCAGTGACCAGATGGCACTGGGAACCCTGGCGGCCTGCCGGGAACTGGGCGTCCGCGTGCCCGAGGAACTGTCCATCGTCGGTTTCGACGATCTGGCGTCGTCGCGTTACCTCACGCCGCCGTTGACGACCATCCGGCAGCCCATGCGGGAGATCGGCGACCGCGCAGTCAAGCTGCTGCTCGCCATCATCGAAGGTGTCGATGTCCCGCTTCAGCAGACGCTGGACTTCAGTCTGATGCTGCGTGGCTCGACAGCGTCGCCCGGGCACAGGTGAAGGCAGCAGGCAGGAACCCCGGCAGGCCTGCGCCTGCCGGGGATGTTTCATTGCCTGTGATCGCAAGCGCTGGCCCCAATTCCATTCATTTCGGTGTCCGGAGCGTTCCACTACCATGGGCCACCCCGCCCGGACCCATGCCATGCAAGACGCCCTCGTTGCCCAGCCCCGGCCTCCCGTTGCAAGGATCGCGGCCTGGTCATTGATGCTGCTGGGGATGTGGCTGGTACTGAAGCTGGGCCTGGTGGTGACGCTGCTGTCGGGCCTGCTGGTGTTCCAGTTGACCCACCTGCTGGCGTCGACAGTGGAGGGGCGCCTGCCGCCCGGGCGCGCGCGTGCGATCGCGGTGATCGTGCTTTCGGCCGTCATCATCGGCGTGCTCGTGCTGGCCGGCATCGGCGTGGCGTCCTTCTTCCGCACCGAAACCGGCGGGCCGGATGCGCTGCTGGCGCGCCTGATGGACATCCTCAACACCTCGCGCCACCAGGTGCCGGCGCTGCTGCAGCCCTATATTCCCGAGGACATGCCGGCACTGCGTGCGGCATTGAACGAGTGGGCGGCAGAGCATCAGCGGCAGCTGGGCGTCGCCGGCACATCGGCGGTGCAGATCGGCGTGCGCGTGCTGATCGGCATGGTGCTGGGGGCGATGATCGCGCTGTACGACGAGCTTCCATTGCCGACGATGGGGCCGCTGGCGCAGGAACTGATCGGCCGTACCGGCCGCCTGGCGACCGCATTCCGCCAGGTGGTGTTCGCGCAGGTGAAGATCTCCCTGCTCAATACCGTGTTCACCGCGATTTTCCTGCTGGGGGTGCTGCCGCTGTTCGGCGTGCACCTGCCCCTGTCGAAGACGCTGGTACTGATCACGTTCATCGCCGGCCTGCTGCCCGTGGTGGGCAACATCATCTCCAATACCGTCATCACCATCGTTGCCCTGTCGGTATCGTTCTACGTGGCGGTGGTGGCGCTGCTGTACCTGGTGGTGATCCACAAACTCGAGTACTTCCTCAATGCCCGCATCGTCGGTGGCGAGATCCAGGCCCGTGCGTGGGAACTGCTGCTGTCGATGCTGGTGATGGAAGCCGCCTTCGGCCTGCCGGGGCTGGTCGCTGCGCCGGTGTTCTATGCCTATGTGAAACGGGAACTGGTGGACCAGCGCTGGATCTGACAGTTGCCGGTGCCAGCGGGCGCCACTGCAGGGCCACGGTGGGCGCTTGTGGGTGCCGCCAGCCGGCAGCTACAGTGACCGGCAATTCAGGGGAATGGTGAATGGCCCGCAAGGTGTCGCCGATCGGGTTACGGACTTGGGTCTGGATCCTGGCCGGGCTGTTCGTGGTCTGCACGCTGCCCTTGATGGTCATCGCCCTGGTCCAGGGCACGCTGCGCTACACCGCAGCGGAGGACAACCTCGTCAGCCTGCACCGGTTGCGACAGACCTTTGATCTGGCCAATCTGGCCTCGGCCGAGCGCGGGCCTGCCAACAGCCTGCTCGGCAGCGATTGCGCCGATGCCGGCGAACGCGCGCGGCTCGCGGCCGGGCTGGCACAGGCGCGAAAGCGGGTCGATGTGGCGATGACGCAGATGGATGCCGTGATCCTGTCCGGGCCCTCCCTGCCTGACGAGCGCCGCACCCTGTTCGAGGCCCAGCATCAGCTCCGCCAGGCGCGCGGGGCGGTGGACCGGGTCGTGGCCAAGCCGGCAGACGCGCGGACGGTCGACGACGTGGAGCATGCGATCAACAGCATGTTCATGGTGACCGATCGCCTGCATCGCCTGGGTTCGGCGCAGATCAACGTGCTGGTGGCCACCGGGCGCGAAGCGGCGATTCCGGCGATCCAGGGCCAGATCCTGATGGACCTGCGCGAGCATGGCGGCCGACTGGCGTCGAATGTGATGGCCCCGGTGGCGGTTCCCGGGGCCTGGCACTTCCGGCAGGTACGCGCGGCGCAGCAGACCGAGGGCCGCCTGCTCGAGCTGTGGCGGCTGGCAGCCAGCCACGAGTCGGTGTTTCGCAGTGATCCCGAGCTGTCGTGGCACTGGGACATGGCACGCCGGCAGTTCTTCGCCGAGTCGCTGCCGATGATCGAACAGCTGATCGAGGACGGTCGCCGTGGACGGCCTCCGCCGTGGAGCACCGCGGAATTCACTGCGCGCTACGTTCCGACGCTGCAGTCACTGGAGGCGCTGCGCGACGGCTACCTGAGCATGTCCATCGTTCGCTTCGAACAGGCACGGAATCGTGAGGCGACACGGCTGGCCGTGTTGTGGGCCACCGCGCTGGGCACGCTGGCGGTGCTGGGCGTGGCCCTGCGCATCGCCCACCGGCAGATCCTCAGGCCGCTGCTGCAGGCACAGGAACAGGTGGTGCAGATCGCGTCCGACGCGCCGGGCCCCGCGCAGCACGTCACTCATCCATTGGCAGAGATGCAGCGGCTGTTCGACGCGATTGAAGTGCTGCGCGAGACCTCACGTGAGCGTTCCGCACTGACCAGCGAACTGCGCCAGCTGGCCGGCACCGATGCGCTGACCGGGTTGCTCAATCGGCGCGCGCTGGACGAACACGTGCAGCAGCGGCACGCCGCAGGCAACGGCATGGCGGTGGTGATCCTGCTCGACGTCGATCATTTCAAGGCAATCAACGACGGCCATGGCCACGCCGCAGGCGACGAGGTACTGGTGCAGGTTGCGCAGCTGCTGCGCAGGTACCTGCGGCACACCGACAGCATCGCCCGCTACGGTGGCGAGGAGTTCCTTGTGCTGCTGGCGGATGGGGATCTCGGCGCGGGTGGCCGGTTGGCCGAATCGCTGCGCGTCGCACTGCAGCAGTCGGATATCGTGCTGGGCAATGGCAACGTGTTGCGTGTCACTGCCAGTTTCGGTGTGGCCGAGGGCAGTACCGATGCACTGGGCTGGCGTTCCCTGCTGCGTGCTGCCGATGCCGCCATGTATCGGGCCAAGGCACACGGACGCGACCAGGTACGGATTGCCGGTGCACGCTGAGTGCCACGGCGCTGGCGACGCCGGTTAGGGCGGTACATCAGGGGCAGCATGCCCCCTTGCGCCGCACTTCATCTGCATCGCACAGGGCGCGGCCTAGACTTGCAGCCTGACACTGCAGGAGCCCGCCATGTCCGTCGATCCCGCCTTGGCCAGCGCGCAGCCGGCATCCGTGCTGGCGCGCACCGACGCCGATGCGCCACGCCCTCCGTCGCCGCGGCGCCGCGGTGACGGTCGTGTGGCTGTGCAGTGAGATCGGCCATGGCGATGCTGGAGATTCCCACGCTGCATGCCGCACGGTTGCGCCTGCGCCCGCAGCGGCTGGATGATTTCAACACCTATGCGAGCTTTCTTGCATCGCCCCGTGCGCGCGGCATGGGCGGTCCATTTGGTGAGGTCGCGGCCTGGGGACAGTTCTGTCACGACCTGGCCAGCTGGCCCTTGTTCGGCCACGGCGCGCTGATGATCGAACGGCGCGACAGCGGCGCCTGCATTGGACAGGTCGGCATCAATCACGGCCCGTTGTTTCCGGAAAAGGAACTGGGCTGGCTGCTGTACGACGGCCACGAAGGGCAGGGCTTCGCCAGCGAGGCCGCGGCCGTCCTGCGCGACTGGGCGTTCACATCGCTGCAGTTGCCGACGCTGGTGAGCTACATGGCGCCGGACAACCTCGCGTCGCAGGCCGTGGCCCGGCGGCTGGGCGGTGTGCTGGATGCGGACGTGCTGCGCAACGATCCGGACGATCTGGTGTTCCGCTACGCGCGTTGAGGTGAGGGCCCGTCGCGGACTGCTGCGGGCCGGGAGCACGCTGTTCATCCACGGCGCGTGGTTCCTGTGGTATATCGTTTATCGATAAATCCACCCCGGGGCGGCAGGACCACCCCAATACCGGAGGCCGCTTGACCGCTCGTCCCGCCCGCGCCAGACCCGCGCGAGGCTTGTTCACCCTGGCCCAGACCGCCGTGCAGGCCGTGCGGGCCATGTGCTGGCTGGGCATCCTGGCCGCACTGCTGGCCGTGCCGCTGGTCGCCTACGACCGCCGCTGGCTGCTGGATGCCGTGCATGATGCACGCACTGCCGCCGCCCACGGAGGCGATCTGTTCCTGCACTTCTGCATCGGCCTGGGCACCATCGTTGCCCTGCTGGTGCTGTGCCTGGTGTTCCTCCGACACCTCGCGCGGATGCTGAGGTCCGCTGCCCGCGAACGCCCCTTCACCCATGCCAATGCCCGGCGCCTGCAGCGCATGGCCTGGTTGATGCTGGCGATGGAACTGCTGTCGATCGTGATCGGCCTCTACGCTGCCTGGATGGGGCCTGATTTCGCCTGGATGGAGGTGGGCGGAGGCATGTCCATCACCGGTCTGGTCGCGGTACTGATGCTGTTCGTGCTGGCGCGCGTGTTCGCGGTCGGCGCGGCGATGCGCGACGACCTGGATGGCCTGATCTGATGGACCTGACCTGATGGCCGTAGTGATCACGTTGGACCGCATGCTGCAGGCGCGTGGCATGACCCTGTCCGAGCTGGCGGGGCGCATCGACATCACGCTGGCCAATCTGTCCATCCTTAAAACCGGCAAGGCCCGCGCCATCCGCTTTTCCACGCTGGATGCCATCTGCCGGGAGCTGCAATGCACACCCGGCGACCTGCTCGGCTACGACCCGACGCAGGCGCACGATGGCGGCTGAAGCGTTTGTTTTTCCCCCTGACCTACTGACGAAACGGACCCGAAATGGAATGGTTGGCTGACCCCTCGATATGGATGGGACTTGCAACCCTGGTAGTGCTCGAGATCGTGCTCGGCATCGACAACCTGGTGTTCATCGCGATCCTTGCCGACAAACTGCCGCCGCACCAGCGCGACCGTGCGCGGGTGATCGGCCTGACGCTGGCGCTGCTGATGCGGCTGGTGCTGCTGGCCGCGCTGGCGTGGATCATGAAGCTGACCGAACCGCTG
Source organism: Stenotrophomonas sp. RS-48 (assembly GCF_030053245.1). Lineage (NCBI taxonomy): Bacteria > Pseudomonadati > Pseudomonadota > Gammaproteobacteria > Lysobacterales > Lysobacteraceae > Stenotrophomonas > Stenotrophomonas sp. RS-48. Next base: position 33,067 of record NZ_JASGBV010000001.1, on the reverse strand, counting down.
GTCACGCTGTTCGGTCACAGCTTCTCCGGACGCGACCTGATCCTGCTGGGCGGTGGCCTGTTCCTGCTGTTCAAGGGCACCATGGAGCTGCATGAGCGGCTGGAGGGCCGCAGTCACCAGGAAGACGGCAAGAAGGTCTACGCCAGCTTTGCCATGGTGGTGGCACAGATCGTAGTGCTGGACGCCGTGTTCTCGCTGGACTCGGTGATCACTGCCGTGGGCATGGTCGACAACCTGGGCGTGATGTATGCCGCGGTGACCATCGCGATGGCACTGATGCTGGTGGCCAGCAAGCCGCTGACCCGCTTCGTCAACAAGCATCCCACGGTGGTGGTGCTGTGCCTGGGCTTCCTGTTGATGATCGGCTTCAGCCTGGTCGCCGAGGGGCTGGGTTACAAGATTCCAAAGGGCTACCTGTACGCGGCGATCGCGTTCTCGATCCTGGTGGAAGCCTTCAACCAGTGGGTGCGCTTCAACCGCGAGCGCAACGAGCGTCGCCAGCCGTTCCGTCAGCGCACTGCCGATGCCGTGCTGCGCCTGCTGGGCGCCCGTCCGGCCAATGGCCACGACGATGCCAGCGAAGAAGACCACGGTGATCCGGAGGAACGCCTGCAGCCGGCCGAACACGAGATGATCCGCAGCGTGCTGGGCCTGGCTGACCGGCCTGTGTCCAGTGTGATGACCGTGCGCGCCGACGTGCAGTGGATCGATCTGGCGCGCGGCCAGGACGACGTGGTGGCGCGCCTGGTGGCGTCGCCGCACACGCGCCTGCTCGTGGGCGAGGGTGATCTGGACAGCCTGCGTGGTGTGGTGCAGAGCCGCGACCTGCTGGCCGACCTGCTGCAGGGCAGGCCGCTGCAGCTGGAAGCCAACCTGCGCCAGCCGCAGTACGTGCTGTCCAGCGCCAGCGCGTTGCAGGCGCTTGAACTGATCCGCCTGCACCCGGTACCGCTGGCGGTAGCGGTGGACGAGTACGGCAGTGTGGAAGGCCTGGTGACCGCCAATGACCTGCTGGCGGCGATCGCGGGCGATCTGGTCGATACCCAGGACGAGCGTTACGGCGTAGTGGCGCTGGACGAGGGCCAATGGGAGGCCGACGGCGCGTTGACGCTGGATGACCTGCAACGGCTGGCCGGAGTGTCGCTGCCCCGCAGTGCCGACTACATGACCATCTCCGGCCTGGTGCTGGACCAGCTTGGCCGCCTGCCGGATGTGGGCGATGCGGTCGAAGTAGCGGATGCCCGCATCACCGTACTGGCCATGGAGAAGCGGCGCATTGTCCGCCTGCGGGTGGAGCGCCTCGGGCTTCCGTAGCGTCCAGCGTGCTCGACTGCGAACTGAGCAGCCGGGCATGGCCCGGCTCTACACAACGCTGTCCGCAGCCGTCACCATGGCGGGCTCTTGTCTTCGTCCAGGAACGTCGCAGTGCTGAGTACGATTGGTTTGCTGATGGGCGTGTATGTGGCCCTTCGCCTGTTCTGGCCGCTGCGCCTGCCCGTGTGGTTGAAGGTACTGCTGTCCCTGCTGCTGGTCGCCATCGCCGTCCAGCTGCGGATCGTGGCCACGTTCTGGGGCACGATGGCCTCGCCGGAAATCCCCAAGCTGGCCATCGCCGTGCTCGCCACCGGCTCCACTGCGGTACTGCTGCTGGCACTGGTGATGCTGGTGATGGACGTGGGCCTGCTTGGCGCGTGGGTTCTGCGCAGGCCCCGTGTGACCGCAGCGCTGCGCGCGCCGTGGCTGCGCCCGGGCGCAGGCCTGCTGGCTCTGCTGGTCAGTGCCTGGGGCGTGAGCCAGGGCATGGCGGTGCCCAAGACCCGACAGATCGAGGTGGCCATTGCCGGCCTGCCTGCCGCGTTCGAGGGTTACCGCGTACTGCAGCTTACCGACATCCACGCCAGCCGCCTGCTGACCGGCGACTGGGTGCGTCAGGTCGTGGCCGAAAGCAATGCCCTGGCGCCCGACCTGGTCGTCATCACCGGCGACCTGATCGATGGCACCGTGCAGGCACGGCGCAATGACTTCCGGCCCCTGGGTGAACTGAGGGCGCCGGACGGGGTGATCGCCATCACCGGCAATCACGAGTACTACGCCCAGTACAGCGAATGGATGCAGGCGTTCCGTGCGCTGCACATGCAGGTACTGGAGAACAGCCACGTGCAGGTGCGGCGTGGGGATGCGGCGATGACGATCGCCGGTGTCACCGATCCGGTGGCCGCGCGCTATGGCCTGCCGCTGCCCGATCTGGAGGCGGCGCTGGCGGGTGCGGATCCGGCCGCCCCGGTGATTCTGCTCGACCACCGCCCACGCAATGCGAAGGACGCGGCCGCACGCGGGGTCAAGCTGCAGCTGTCCGGCCATACCCATGGCGGCCAGATCCTCGGCATGGACCAGCTGGTGAAGCGTGCCAACGGCGGTTTCGTCTCCGGACGGTACCGCGTCGATGACATGACGCTGTATGTGAGCAACGGTGCGGGACTGTGGGCCGGCTTCCCGGCACGCATCGGCGTGCCCTCGGAGATCACCCTGATCACCCTGCGCCGCGCACCCTGAGCCGTCTGCGGTCCGCGCCCGTCGTGCAGCGGGTCCACCGTGCCGTCACCCGCGTGGTGGCACCCTGCGCACGGACCGCAGACAGGGAAACGATGGTGGCGAAGGCGAACAGGCGATGAGTGCGACACAGCAGCGCTCGATGTGGGTCGCCGGCCTGTCCACCGTGGTGGAGTGGTACGACTTTACCCTGTACCTCTATTTCGCCACGGTGCTGTCGCGGGTGTTTTTCGGCGGCGGCGAACAGGCGATGCTGGTCACCCTTGCGGGATTTGCCGTGTCCTACCTGATGCGCCCACTCGGCGCGCTGTGCTTCGGTCACCTCGGTGACCGCTTGGGGCGGCGCTGGATGCTGCTGGCCTCGATGGCGCTGATGGCTGCAGCCATGCTGGCCACCGCGCTGCTGCCTACCGCCGCGACGGCGGGCACGACGGCGGGTGTGCTGCTGCTGGTGCTGCGGTGCGTGATGGCATTCTCGGTGGGCGGTGAATACACGGGCGTAGTCGCCTATCTGCTGGAAAGCGCTCCGGCACGCCGGCGTGGATTGGTGACCTCGTTGGCCTCGGCGGCCAGCGAAGTGGGCGCGCTGCTGGCGGTGGCGATCTCCGCACTGACGGTCGCGCTGCTGCCGCAGGTACAACTGGACAGCTGGGGATGGCGCATTCCGTTCTTCGTCGGTGCTGCACTGGCGCTGGTCATCCTGATCGCGCGTTCGGGCATGCATGAATCGCCGGAGTTCGAGCGGCAGCGTCGCGAGGGCAGCATTCCTGCCACGCCGCTGCGCCACGTGCTGCGCCACCATCCGCAGGCGGTAGCGCGCACCTTCGCCATTTCCGCGCTGGGCTCGATCACCTACTACGTCGGCATCACCTATGTGCCCGCGTTCCTGCACGCACAGGGGCACGACGAGGGCGATGCCCTGTGGCTGTCGACGATCGCGGCGGTGGCCGTGATCGCCATCACTCCCTTGTGCGGTGCGTTGTCCGATCGCTTCGGCCGGCGCCCGCTGCTGTTGGGCCTGACGGTACTGGCGGCGTTGCTGCCGCTGTCGTTGTTCGGCTGGATGGCGCATACCACGCCGTTGGGTATCGCCGTTGCTGCGGTGCTGCTGGCCTGCGTGGCCGGTGGCGTGAGCGCGGTCGCGGCACCGGCCACGGCCGAGCAGTTTCCGGGCGAGGGCCGGGTAAGCGGGCTGGCACTGGGCGTGACCATGGCCACGGCGGTCTTCGGCGGTGCGACACCGTGGCTGGCGCAGTGGTGGGTGGAGCGCAGCGGCTGGGCGGCGGCACCGGGCGCGATGATCGCGCTGGTCGCATTGCTGGTGTTGCCGGTGCTGTGGACGCTGCCGGAAACGGCATCGACGCGGAAGACCCGCCCTGGCAAGCAGGGCGGATCCTAGCCGGTCACACCTTCAGCGTCTGCTCGATGTCGGCCAGCACGGCGGCGGCATCCACGCCAATGGCAATCGACTGCACCACGTGGCCGTCCCATACGCTGGGGCCGAATGCCAGGCCTTCAGGCTTGGGAATGGTCATGCCACGGGCGACGCCGTCGGTGGCCACGCGCACGCTTGCGCGCTCGAAGCGGAACAGCTCCGGGCGGGTGAGCGCGATGCAGGCGCAGCAATCGTGCACGACCATGCCCTTGTGGCCGGCCTGCAGGTAGAAGTCCACGTAATCCTGCGACAGCGCACGCACCAGTTCGGCATCGGCACCCCCGACCGCAGCCAGTTTGTCCAGGCCGTCACGGTCCATCTCGACGCGGGTGGTCACGTCCAGGCCGATCGCGGTGACCGGCCACTGTGCGGTGAACACCACGTCGGCGGCTTCCGCATCGCCCCAGATATTGGCCTCGGCGGCCGGGGTGATGTTGCCGTTGACGTGGAAGGCGCCCCCCATGATGACCACGCCACGCACCAGGCCGGCGATCTCCGGTGCCTGCTGCAGGGCCAGGGCCAGGTTGGTCATGCGGCCGACCGCGACCAGCGTGACCTCGCCTGGATGGGCCCGCACCAGATCGATGATCAGCTGGTGCGCAGGACGGGCGTCGGCGGTCACGTCCAGCTGGGCGGGCACCGGGTGATTGCCCAGGCCATTGTGGCCGTGGATGTGCACCGGCCAGGCTTCCGGAGTGGCATCGGGCTGCAGTGGGCCCGCGGCGCCACGCGCGACCGGCGCAGTCAGCGCCCAGGCCTGCTTCAGGTACAGCGCGTTGTGGGTGGTGGACTCCACCGAGGCGTTGCCGAAGGTGGTGGTAACGCCGATCAGGTCGATCTGCGGATGCTTGTGCAGGTACAGCAGGGCCAGGGCGTCGTCGACGCCCGGGTCGGTATCGAAAATGACTTTCAGCATGTTGTTGTTCTTCTTCTTCCGTGTGGTGCGGGGGGCCCCGGCGGCCAGGAGGCAGGCCGGCGCGCGCTACATTGTCCCATCTTCATGACAGGCAGGGCCATTGGCGGGGCGGCGGGCCATAATGGCGTCGATATCCATGCCGGGAGACGCCTGGTGCTGATCGTGACCCTTCTGCTGGTCCTGCTGGTGCTGGGCCTGAATCTGCTGGCGAGCTGGGTCATTCTGCGTCGGCAGGAATTGTCGTCGGGCAACCGGGCCGCGCAGGTGCTGGTGATCTGGCTGCTGCCGCTGATCGGCGCCGTCGTCTGCCTGCTGGTGGCAGCCGCCGAGGGCCCGCTCGGACTGCAGGCACGCAGCCAGGACGGCGCGATCTGGGCCAGCGATGGCGCCCACGAGGGCAATGCCCCCTCTGCGGACTGTGGCAGCGACGGCGGTAGCTGCGGCGATTGACGCCACAGGAACAGGGTCAGCCACCGCCCGCAATGCGGGCCACGCCCGGCGGGGCGACAGCTCGCTCAGGCACCGCCTTCGGTCGGCAGCGGCGCCGGTACGTTCAGCAGGCCCCCGGCCGCCACGTAGGCGGCCAGTGCCTGGCCCTGGCTGAGCAGGTGCCGCTCCATCGTGCGCTCTGCCGCGTCGGCGTCACGGCGACGGAAGCACTCCATCAGCTCGCGGTGCTCGGCCAGCGACTGCGCAGTGCGTCCGGGCGTCAGCAGCTGCCGGCCGCGATGCATCTTCAGGATGCGGTGCAGGTCGTGGGTGATGCGGATCAGCCACGGATTGCCGGCATAGTGCTGCACGGTTTCGTGGATGAGGTAGTTGTTGCGGTAATACTCGGCGATGTTGCCGTCAGCCGCCGCCGCTTCCATCGCGGCATGCAGGGATTCCAGCTGGGCCACGCCCGCATCATCGATATGCCTGACCGCCTCATGCGCGCAGCGGCCCTCCAGCATGGCCATCACCGGGAACAGCTGGTTGAGGTCCTCCAGCGTCAGCCGGGTTACCCGGCTGCCGCGCCCGGCGTCGATCTGCACCAGGCCTTCGGCTGCCAGCAGCTTCAGCGCCTCGCGCAGGGGGGTGCGGCTGATGCCCAGTTCACTGCACAGCGCAGGCTCGTCGATCCATTCGCCGGGGGGCAGGCGATAGTCATAGATGCGCTCACGCACATGTTCGGCGACCTCCTCGTACAGAGGGGCGCGCTTCTTCGGGGACCGTGGAGCAGGGGCGATGGCCATTGGCAGAGTGTACCCGCTGGCGGGCGTGCCGGCCGTCAGCCGGCACGACCGGTCATCGCCTACATCCAGCCCGGCACCACGAACACCAGCCAGGCCAGCAGCGGCCCCAATGCCACCACCAGGCCGCTGTAGACCAGGAAGCGGCGGAACAGCGTCTCGCGTTCTTCCTTCGCCGCCGATGCCACGACCAGTGCACCGTTGGTGGAGAAGGGGCTGACATCGACGATGGTGGACGACACTGCCAGTGCGCAGATCACGCCGGCTGCACCCAGGTGCCCCTGCATCAGGAACGGCACCGCCAGTGGAATCGTTGCGCCGAGCACCGCCGCGGATGATGCGAATGCGGAGACGATACCGCCGACGTAGCACACCAGCAGAGCGCCCAGCAGCGGAATGCCGATGTTGGAGACGCCGTTGCCGATGAAGTCGACCGCGCCCGCATGCTCTAGCACGCCGATATAGGTCACCACGCCACAGATCAACAGCACGGTCGACCAGCTGATGCCATCCACCGCACCCTTCTGGCTCTGCGGCGAGAGCAGTGCCAGCGCCACTGCGACGGTGATCGACACCAGGCCGACGTTGAGGTTGTAGATCAGTGCCGCCACGCCCAGGCCGAGCAGGCCGACCAGGGTGAACAACCGCTCCCGGGTCAGACCCACTGCATCCAGCGCCGCCGGATCGTTGCTCAGGGTGCCGCCGCCGGCCGCCACCAGCGCGCCATGGCCTTCGATGGCGAACTGCCGCGACGACGCCTGCGGACCACCGGCCATTGCCAGTTCCGCACCGCCCGCGGTGATCGAGCCACGTCGCATCAGCGCGATGCCGCCGAAGGCGAGGAAGCAGATGATCGCCATCATGAAGTTGAAGCCGAGGCTGGTCAGGAAGACCGCCATCTCGGTGACCTCCAGCCCGGCCTTCTGCACCACGCCATTGGTGATGCTGCCGTACACGCTGATCGGCGAGAAGCCGCCGGCCTGCGCACCGTGGATGACCAGCAGGCCCATCATCAACGGGTTGATGTTGTACTGCTTGGCGAAGCGCAGCGCGACCGGACCGATGATCGCCACCGCTGCCGGGCCGAGGGCGCCGAAGGCGGTCAGCACCGCGGTGACCACGAACATCACCCACGGAATGGCCACGATGTGGCCGCGCACCGCGCGTACCGCCCAGTGCACCAGCAGGTCGATGGTGCCGTTCTTCTGTGCGATGGCGAACAGGTAGGTGATGCCGACCAGGGTCAGGAACAGATCGCCGGGAAAGCCGGCGAGGACTTCCTTGCCCCCCATGCCAACCCAGACACCACCGATGATGAAGGCCAGTGCGAAGGCCACTGCGCCCATGTTGATCGGCAGTGCGGTGGCGACGATGAACATGATCACCAGACCGATGATCGTTGCGATTTGTGGACTCATGCGCCCTCCCAGACACGTGGCTCACGTACAGCGCGGATGGAGACCCGCCATCCCCGGGGTAAGGCGACGTACTGCAGTGTTGCGTGATACGTACTGCTCGAACCCGTTACTGCAGGCGCTGCAGCGCACTGCGGACCCATGCCGCAGCGCCATGCAGGCTCTGAAACTCTTCCACCGCGCGGAACTCGCAGCAGGGATAGGACGGCGCGACCATGCGTGCGAGCGCATTGCCCGGGCCCAGCTGCAGGAACACCCGCGCGCCGCGCTCGAAGGCCTGCCGCATCACCTGTGCCCACTCGATGGTCTGTGCCAGCTGTGCCGACAGGCTGTGCACCGCCGTTGCGGCATCGCGCACGGGCCGTGCATCGACGCCCGCCAGCAGCGGCAGGCGGGGTGCCCGCATGCCCGAGCGCTCCAGCGCGGCGGCGAAGGGCGCCACCGCAGCCGCCAGCAGGGGCGTGTGGGCAGCGACGTGGACCGGCAACGGACGCACCTGCGCACCGAGCGCGTGCGCCGCATCGGCCAGCGGCTGCAGGGTGTGCCGGATGCCTCCCACAATGAAGTGATCCTCGCCGTTGACGATGGCGATGTGGGTGCCCTGCGCATCGCACAGCGCTTGCAACGTCGTACGATCCAGGCCCAGCACCGCCAGCATGCCGGCGCCTGCCGCGCTGGCACCGTCCATCAGATGCGCGCGCTGTGCTGACAGGGCCAGGCAGCTGCCAGCGTCGAAGGTGCCGGCAATGGCATGCGCCGCCAGTTCGCCGATGCTGTAGCCGGCCACCACGGTCGGCACCGGCAATGCATCGCGCAGGGCGTGCCACTGCGCCAGACTGGCCGCGCACAGCAGCGGTTGTGCCTGCGCATTGTCGAACCGGTCCTCGGCCGCAGCAGCGGTGAACACGTCGCGCTGCAGCACCTCGCTGGCGGCGAGCAGCACGCCATGCGCGGCGTTGTTGCCGCGCACGTGATCGAACATCGCAGCATGCTGGGCACCTTGTCCCGGACAGAGCAGGGCCAGCATCACGCCTGCTCCTGCAACAGCAGGAAGACGCTGCAGGCCAGCAGATCGGCGCTGCCACCCGGGCTGAGCCGGCGTGCGACGAAGGCATCGCCGATGTCCTGCAGGCGGGGTTGCCAGCCGGCGGCAAAGGCACCGCCGGCGTCGAGGAATCCGCGTGCCTGCTGCTGGGCCCAGCGCAGTCCGGCAACACCGCCCCGATGCAGCAGGTTCAGATCCTCGACCTCTGCGACCAGATGCATCAGGGTATGGGCCAGTGCAGCTTCGCGTGGCAGCCCTGCGCCCAGCGCATGGCGCAGTGCCGGCAGGGCCAGCCCACGCAGCAGGGGATATCCAGCGGCCGCCTGCTCGCGTACGCCGGGCACGCCGTGACGGGCGCGCGCGCGCTGCCCCGGACTGTTCACATCCAGGGGCGAGGTGGCGAAGGCGTCCGCCCATTGGCAGACCGCCTGGCATACCTGTTCACCTGTCGCGGCTCGGCCCAGACGCGTGCGGCACGAGGCTGACGCTGCCACCAGCAAGCCCAGGCTGAAGATCGCTCCGCGGTGGGTGTTGACGCCGCCGGTGGCGCGCAGCATCGCCGCTTCGGCGGCCAGGCCGTGGTCGCGCAGCCGATGGAACGGCGCTTCCGCGGCGCCATCGCGGGCAACCGCAGTGAAATAGTGGCGCAGGGCAAACAGGCTGCGCAGGAACGTACCGGCATCCATGTCGTCATGGCTGCCGCTGTCGAACGGCGTGACCAAGCCGGGCTTGGGCGCACAGGCCAGCTCGGCCTGCAGCGCGACGATCGCCATGCGGCCTAGGCGTGCACTGTCGGGCGCGGTGCTGCGGCCGGCAAGGCGCGGCGCGACGGCGTTCATGCGGCCACCCCGCTGCCCTCGAATAGACGGTGGCGTGCTTCCAGGGCTGCGCCGTCAAGGCGTTTGACCAGCAGTTGACGGCTGCTGCCGGCGTACTCGCGCCAGTTCACCGCAGCGCCACGGGCCAGGCACAGCTCGCCGTCGACCCGCTGCGGATGCTGCGCTTCCCACGCCCGCAGCCGTGTCACCAGCGCATCGGCCCGTGCCGCATCCGGGACCTCCCAGAGCAGGTCGATATCGGAACGGTCATGCACATAGGGCAGGCCAGTAACGTGCTGCCAGGCGAATGCGCCGAACACACGGGCCGGCGCGAGCGTGGCGAGAGCGTGCAACGGTGCCTGCCAGGCGGGGCATACGCCTGCCGCCAGGATGTCGCTCAGTGCCGGCGGCGCCTGCCGACGCTGTACATCCTGCAGCGGCACCCGCAGTGCAAGCCGCTGTTTGCCTTCGCCCGGTGGCAACGGCACACCCAGCCGCAGGCGGGAATCGGGGTCGTCTGCCGCGCGTCGCGCGACCATTGCCGGCAATCCCTGCGCGAACCATGCGGCGAGCCGCGGTTCCTGCGCAGCGACATCGGCCCGCCAGTCGGCGTGGGCCGACAACCAGACCAGCGTGTGGCGGGCCAGACGCTCAGGCATCGCCGTTGGCCACCGCGCCCGCGACGGCAGCCGCCTGCAGGCGGCCCCCCCGTTCGGCACCCAGTGCGGCACGGTGGTCGCCGTCGGCCGGCGCGCGCAGGGCATCCAGCAAGGCCTGCGCCAGCTCGCCCGACCACAGCGACCGTACCGCACCCATGGCCACGTAGTTTTCCACCCCGGGTGCGAACACCGGCGAAGTCAGGCTCAGCGCCTGCAGCTTTTCCAGCGGTTGCTTGGTTACGCGAGCCATCGCCCGCAGGTCCATCACCCGAACCTGGGCATCCGGCAGCGCATGGATCGTGTCCGCCATCAGGCCGAACGAAAGGAAGCCACCGCTGACCGACTCGCCATGGACTAGGGTCACCAGCCGTGCGCCGCGTCGCCGCGCGACGTCCAGGCATTGCGCGAGGTGGGCGAAGTAACCGTTGATGCCGAGCAGTTCGTCGCGGCGCGAAAGGCGTTGGCCTGCGGTATCCACCAGCATCACGATCGGTCGCTGCGGATGTGCGGCGGTGCTGGCGAGTACTGTTGCCGCCAGTGCCAGCGCATGATCGACACCGACTTCCAGCTTGTCAGTGGTGCCGATGACCGTGACCTCGCCATCTTCGGTACTGGCGCTTCCCGTCAGCACGGAATCGTGCACGGTTACGTCGTGGCCGCGCGGGAACAGCGCGTCAAGCAGGGGCTGCAGCTGCGCGGTCATGGCAGTTTCCTGTGGGCGGTGGCGGCGAGGAACGCGTCGGTGTCCAGCAGCGGCAGGCGCTCGGGATGATCGATTCCCTGGCGTGCCCAGATCTCCAGACCATCGCGGCAGTCCCCCCAGGCCTCTGCCCGGGCCTGCAGGGCGGCATGTCGCTGCTGCAGCGCGGCCAGCGCGGCATCGGCGTCTGCGCTGGCGGCGTCTGGCTGCAGCGCCTCGAATGCGGCCTGGGCGAATGCATCGATGGCATCGGGAACCAGAACCTGCGCCTGGTCGATGAGGTAGCGGTGCTTGCCGCCTGTCACCCGCCATACGAGGGCACGGTCACGCGAGTCGAACTCCTCTACGCCGCGCACGGTCTCGATCACTTCCGGCCCGGACAGCGACAGTCGCCCTTCCTCGGACATGATCACCGTGGTGCAGCAGCGGGCGACGATGCCCATGCCGCCGAAGGCGCCGTTGCCGCTGCCGATGAGGGCCACCACCGGCACGCCGGTGGCGCGCGCGTCCAGGGTCGCGCGCATGATCTCGGAGATGGCGATCAGGCCCGCATTGGCTTCATGCAGGCGCACGCCGCCGGTGTCGAGCAGCAGCAGCACACCGTCGGGCCTGTGTTGCGCGGCCCGGCGCAGCAGGCCGGTCAGCTTGGCGCCATGTACTTCGCCGACACCGCCCCCCATGAATTCGCCCTGCTGTGCAGCAATCAGCACGCGCCTGCCACGCAGCGAGGCCGCACCGACCACGATGCCATCGTCGAACGCGGCGGGTTGGTCCAGCTGTGCCAGGTGCGGGCTCATGGCGCGCCGGGCCGGCCCGAGATACTCGGTGAACGATCCGGCATCGACCAGCCCGGCGATACGGGCACGGGCATCGGCCTCGTGGTAGCTGCGTCGTGGCATCGGATTCATCGCGGTTCTCCGGCGAGCAGTGTCTCCACCGCCTGGTCCAGGCGCAGGCTGACCACCGCCGGGGTGGCACCGGCATCGTTGATCGATACGCGCACGTCGCGCAGCGGATGCCGCCGGGCGAAATCACCGATGACCGCCTGCCAGATGGTGCCGAAGCCCTGCGCGGCGGTGACGACATGTACGGTCATTGCGCCGTCCTGCGCGGCAGGTTCCAGCAGGACTTCCAGATTGCCGGACGCCAGCACGCCCACCAGCACTGCGTCGTGCGGGAACCGCACCGGGGTTCTTCCGTCGAATCGATAGTCGAGGGTTTCCATCGCGTGCCCCTTACCAGTTGCGGAAGCGCTTGGGCGGGTCGTAGAGACCGCCGGACCAGCGCACCAGGTCTTTCACCGAGCGCGCGGCCAGCAGGTCACGACTGGCGTCGCGCACCGAAATGCCGAGATCTTCCGGCCGCCGGATCACGCCCCGGTCGCGCAGGTTCTCCACCATCGCGCGATCGCGGCCCAGACCGACCGTGGTGTAACCGGCCACGCCGCGGATCGCCTGTTCGCGCTCCTCCGCGGTGCGGCACAGCAGCAGGTTGGCGATGCCTTCCTCGGTCAGCACATGGCTCACGTCATCGCCGTAGATCATCACCGGTGGCAGTGGCATGCCAGCGCGTTCGGCCAGCGCCCACGCATCGAGGCGGTCAACGAACGCGGGTGCCATGTGTTCGCGGAAGGTCTCCACCATCTGTACCACCAGCTTGCGCCCGCGTGGCATCTCGCCCGGGCGTGCGGCCTGCTGGCCGGCCTTGATCCAGGCGTCGCTGGCATGACGGCGGCCGCGCGCATCCGAGCCCATGTTCGGCGCGCCACCGAAGCCGGCGATGCGGTCGCGGGTGGCGGTGGAGCTGTTGCCCTGCAGGTCGACCTGCAGCGTCGAGCCGATGAACATGTCGCACGCATACAGGCCGGCGGTCTGCGAGAACGCGCGGTTGGAGCGCATCGAGCCATCGGCGCCGGTGAAGAACACATCACCGCGCGCGGCGATGTACTTCTCCATGCCCAGTTCCGAACCGAACGAGTGCACGGACTTCACGAAACCCGACTCGATCGCGGGAATCAGCGCCGGATGCGGATTGAGCGCCCAGTGCTGGCAGATCTTGCCCTTCAGGCCCAGCGATTCGGCATAGGTCGGCAGCAGCAGTTCGATCGCGGCCGTGTCGAAGCCGATGCCGTGATTGAGCCGGTTCACACCGTATTCGGCGTAGATGCCCTTGATCGCCATCATCGCCATCAGCACCTGGATCTCGGAGATCTGTGCCGGGTCGCGGGTGAACAGGGGTTCGATGTGGTTCGGGCGCGGTGCCTGCACGACGAAGTTGACCCAGTCGGCGGGGATATCGACGCGGGGGAGGGTGTCGACGATCTCGTTGACCTGGGCGATGACGATGCCCCCGCGGAAAGCGGTCGCCTCGACGATCACCGGCGTGTCTTCGGTGTTCGGCCCGGTGTAGAGGTTGCCGTCGCGGTCGGCGGCCTGCGCTGCGACCAGGGCCACGCGCGGCGTGAGGTCGATGAAGTAGCGGCCGAACAGTTCCAGGTAGGTGTGGATGGCCCCGATCTGGATCCGCCCTTCGGCCACCAGGTTGGCCAGTCGCACCGATTGCGGGCCTGAGAAGGAAAAGTCCAGCTTCGAGGCAATGCCCCGCTCGAACACGTCCAGATGCGAGGGCAGCGACAGCACCGACTGCACCATGTGCAGATCATGCACGCGGGCGGGGTCCAGCCCGGCAAGGCATTCGGCCAGGAAGTCGGCCTGCTTCTGGTTGTTGCCCTCGAGGCAGACCTTGTCGCCGGGTTCAAGCAGGGCGTGCAGCAGCTCGCCCACATCGTCGGCGGCCACTGCACGGCCTCTGCTCCAGGGCGCAGCCCGCTGCAGACGTGCCTGGCGGCTGCGTTCCAGCGTGTCCCAGCTCGGGTTCATCGACCGGCTTCCGATTGGCGTTGAGATAATTACGACATAATTACGGAAGGCGACGCAACCTGCAGCGCAGCAAAAAGAAGGGCCCGCCAATGGCGGGCCCATTCAGGTTGCAGGCTTTCAGCCGGTCGTTCTCAGAACTTCCAGCGCAGGCTGGCGGCGACGAAGCGCGGTTCGCCGTAGTTGTTGTAGTCCAGGTTCGCCCAGTAGGTCTTGTCCAGCGCGTTGCGCACGCTCAGCGTTGCCGTCCAGTTGTCGCTGATGCGGTAGTTGGCGTTGAACTGCACGAGCGTGTAGGCCGGCTGGTTCACGGTTACCGTGCCGCCCAGCGGGTAGGGGATGTTGTAGCCCTGCACCTTGCTCTGCCATTGCACGCCGGCGCCCAGGCTCAGGCGTTCCAGTGCACCGCGCAGGCGCACCTGCGTGTTGAGCTGCAGCAGGTCTTCGGGCGGGTTGGCGTACAGCAGGTCGGTGGCGGCGCGGGTCACTTTGACATGGGTGAAGCCGGCGTTGACCGTCCAGCCCGGCAGGATCTCGCCGTTGACGTCCATTTCCCAGCCACGCGACTTGGTGCCGTTGACGCCGATGTAGGCCGAGGTGCCATCGCTGAGCGAGCCTTCCGGCACTCCCATGTCGCGCACGGCATAGTTGTCCTGCTTGGCCTCGAACACAGCGGCGTTGGCGGTCAGTCGCCCATCGAACCACTGCGTCTTGATGCCCGCTTCCAGATTCGAGCCCTGCACCGGCGCCAGCAGGTTCTCGTTGCGGTCCTTGAAGTTCTGCGGGTTGAAGATCTCGGTGTAGCTGGCATAGACCGAGAACTGCGGCGTGACGTCGTAGACCAGTCCCACGTACGGGGTCACTTCATCACTGACCTTGTAGGCCCCGCTGGTCCCGGTATACGCACCGGCCACGCTGTAGGAGCGGCTGAGGGTTTCCCAGCGGCTCAGGCGCGCACCCGCGATCAGCGACAGCGGATCGGCCAGGCGCAGGCGCGCGGCCAGGTAGACGCCGCTCTGCGTGGTCTTCTGCACGCGGCGCGCGCCGGTACGGGTGTAGGTCACCTCGGGGATGTCGCCGTTCCAGTCGTACACGTTGGGGATGTAGTAGCAGCGTTCGCGGCCGCAGGTGGCCCAGTCGCGCGGGTAGTTCAGGGCAACAGTGTGGGTGGTGCCTTCCAGATCGGACCACTGGGCACCCAGGGTGACGTCATGCTCGCGGCCGAACAGCGGGAACGTGCCGGTCAGGTAGGCATCGATGTTGCGGCGGGTGTCCTCCGAGTCGCCAGCGGCAGTGCGCAGGTAGATGCCCGCACCGGTGGCCGGATCGGGATTGCCGGTGCCGTACAGGCGCATGTTCTGCACATTGCCACGGGTGTGGGCGGTGTTGATCTTCAGCAGCCAGTCCTCGCCGAAGCGCTGCTCCAGGTTGGCGAACACCGTGCTGGTCTCGCGCTGCCAGTAGCTCCATTTCGGTGCCAGGTTGGTCGAGCGCGGCAGGTGCGCGAAGTCGCCGCGGCTGTCGAAGAACGGCACGGTACCCCAGGTCGAACCGACCGGGTTGTTGTCCTGGGTCTGGTAGCCGAGGGTGACCGTGGTGCTGTCGGTCAGGTCGCCCTCCAGCACCGCCATGCCGGCCATCTTGTTCTCCTTGTAGCGGTCGTAATAGAAATCACGATCGGTATAGGCGGCGACCACGCGGCTGCGGAACCGGCCATCTGCGGTCAGCGGCGCGGTGACGTCGGCCTCCATGCGCCGGTAGTCCCAGCTGCCGGCGCTCACCGAGAACGAGGCGTCGAAGTCCTTGCCGGGGCGCTTGCGCAGCAGGTTGACCGTGGCCGAAGGCACCCCCGCGCCGCTGAGCAGGCCGTTGGCACCGCGGATCACTTCGATGCGGTCATAGAAGGCGGTGTCGTATTCCTGGTTGGTGGAGCCGCTGTAGGTCGGAATGCCATCGACCTGGAAGTCCGTGATGGCAAAGCCGCGGGCGTAGTACAGCGGGCGCTGGGTGTCATAGAAGGACACGCTGACGCCGGTGACGTTGCGCAGCACGTCGTTGATGCTGAACAGCGATTCGTCCTGCAGGCGCTGCAGGCTGATGGCCGTGGCCGACTGCGGCGTTTCCTGCAGGGTGATCGGCAGGCGGGTGCTGCTTGAGGGCGGCGCAGCCTGGTCGGCGCGTACGCTGACGCGGTCCAGGGTCTTGGCATCGGCTGCGGCATCGCCGGCGGCGAACGCTGACGGTGTCGACAGGGCCAGGGATGCGAGCAGCGCGGCCGGCAGCAGCGCGCGACGGAGCGGGCGGGTAGGGGAGTGCAGGGACATCTTGGTGGGCTCGATGCGGGAGAGTCGGAAGGGCGGCAACAGCCGGGCGGTACCCGGGGCGGCGGCTTCGGGCTGGGTCAGGTCCGTCTGGTGAGCGCGGGCGGTCCGCGCGAGGCGCAAATGTAAATCGTTCTTAACAACATTACAATTCGCCCGGGCTGGTCGATGCCTGGGACACGCACCGCGAGCCCCGGCAGAGCCGAGCTCCCTGAATGCGAACGGCCACCCGAAGGTGGCCGTCCGTAGGTGTCATCGAAGAACCGGGCTCAGAGCGCCTGCAGTTCCTCGTTGGCGTTGCGCTTTTCCTTGCCCGGCGCCGGCGTCGGCGCCGGCGGTGTGGCCGGTGCAGCCGTGGCATCGGCCGGCACTTCCAGGTAGGGCAGCTTCAGGGTCTGGCTGGTCATCGAACGGATCTCGTTGACCAGTGCCGCACTGTCGTTGAGCTTGCGCCCGTAGGAGGGCACGATCTCACGCAGGCGCGCTTCCCAGCCGGCCTTCATCTGCTCGGGGAAGGCCTTGGCCATCAGATCCAGCATGATCGGCGGCGACGTCGAGGCACCGGGCGAAGCGCCCAGCAGCGCAGCGATGGTGTGGTCCTTGTCGGTCACGATCTCGGTACCGAACTGCAGCACCGCACCCTTCAACGGGTCGCGCTTGATGATCTGCACGCGCTGGCCTGCGGTGACCAGCTTCCAGTCGCCCGGCTTGGCATTGGGGAAGTACTTGACCAGTTCGGCCTGGCGGTCGGCATCATTCAGCCGCGCCTGGCTCATCAGGTACTGCACCAGGTCCAGGTTGTCCTTGCCCACTTCCAGCATCGGCGCAACGTTGTTGTGGGTCACCGACGAGTACAGGTCCCACCACGAGCCGTGCTTGAGGAACTTGGTGCTGTACAGCGCGAACGGTCCGAACAGGACCACCGGCTTGCCGTCCAGCTTGCGCGCATCCAGGTGCGGCACCGACATCGGCGGCGAACCGGTCTCGGCCATGCCATAGGCCTTGACGCCATGGCGCGAGGTCACGTCCTGGCCCTGGAAGGCGAGGAACTGGCCGCCCACCGGGAAGCCGGCGTAGTCCTTTGACTCGGGAATGCCTGACATCTGCAGCAGCTTCAGCGCGGCGCCGCCGGCACCGATGAACACGAAGCGGGCGTGGGTGGTGCTCTCGGTGCCGGCCTTGAGGTCCTTCACCGTGACGTTCCAGCTCTTGTCCGCGTTCTGCCGCAGTGCCGAGACTTCGTGGTTCAGGTGCAGGCTGAAGTTCGGACTGCGCTGCAGGCCGGCGGTCAACTGGCGGGTGATCACGCCGAAGTTGACGTCGGTACCCAGTGGCATCCAGGTCGCAGCGACCTTCTGCTTCGGATCGCGGCCTTCCATCATCAGCGGAGCCCACTGCCGGATCTGTGCCGGGTCTTCCGAGTACTGCATGCCGTAGAACAGCGGGTTCTTCACCAGCGCCTGCTGGCGCTTATGCAGGTAGGCGATGTTGTCATCGCCCCAGACGAAGCTCATGTGCGGCGTGGGGTTGATGAAGTCGCTGGGCTCGCTGAGCCGGCCTTCCTTCACCTGGTGCGACCAGAACTGGCGCGAGACCTCGAACGATTCGGCGATGCCGACCGCACGCTTGGTCTCGATGCTGCCGTCGGGCAGTTCCGGGGTGTAGTTCAGCTCGGCGAATGCCGAGTGGCCGGTGCCGGCGTTGTTCCAGCCGTCGGAGCTTTCACCGGCGACGCCGTCGAGGCGTTCATAGACCTGGATGTTCCAGTCCGGCTGCAGTTCCTGCAGGTAGGTGGCCAGGGTGATGCTCATGATGCCGGCGCCGACCAGCACAACGTCGACAGGCTTGTCGTTGCTGGCGGCGGGTACGGAGCGCTGGGTCAGCGGCCAGTACAGGAACACGGCGGCAGCCAGCAGGAACAGCACGAGCAGGGCGAGCAGGGCCTTGCCAAATTTCTTCATGGGGGCGGGATCGTTGGCGGAGGGGAGGAGATCAGGATGCGCGCTGGGCAGGGGAAGGGCGTGAAGAAACAACGCCTTGCAGCATCCTTGCAGAGGATTCTACCCGGAACGGGTCCGGTTTTTGTGCAATGCATCATCCTGCCGGCGGTCGCTCCGGGGTAGACTTGTCGGCTGATTCCAGAACGACCACCGGCCACGGAGGGGCCGCGCAACGATGTCACGGATGCTGATCGTGGTGGGTGACGCCCTGCAGACGGGCGGTTCGGTCCTTACAGGTTCCCCGCATACCGATATCGAAGGGCGCGCCGTGGCGCGTGTCGGCGACCGTGTCATCTGTGCACGCCATGGTCCGGGTTCGATCGTTTCCGGCGATGCCACCCTGGTCATCGATGGCCAGCCGGTCGCCCGCGACGGCGACAGGGCCAGCTGCGGTTGCGCACTGGTATCGGGCAAGCAGCAGCGCGCCCACGTGGTGGCCGGCGGTGGAGGGCGCGCCGGTGCAGGCGCCGGAGTGGCGGCGATCGCAGCGATCGTCGCGCCGTTGTTGAAGCCGACCCTGCAGACACCCCCCTTCGCAGCGCCCGGCACCGCCGTGCGCGACGAGGACGCGCCGCAGTGCTGGGTGGCGGACCATGATGCGCAGATCGACCGTGACGTGGACGGGCGCTACTACGAAGCCTATGACGTCAATGGCGACAAGCATGACTATCCTTTCCAGGTCAGCTACCGCATCGATGTTCCGCTGCAGGCCCAGGGCGAGGTGGTGGTGTCGATCAAGGTGCAGGTGATGCCCAAGCCCGGCGTCACCGCTGCCGAGGTGGCGGCGGTCAAGGCGCGCATGGAGCGCGGCATCGATCAGTTCTGGAACGGCCGGTTCACGCTGGACGTCCATGATCCCGCGTGCGGCACCCGCAGCTTCCCGATCCGCTACGAGGTGCGGTGGGTGCAGGGCGGCAGCGACTACAGGCTGATCGTTCATCGCACCTATGACCGGGAGCAGGTGGAATTCCCGGATATCGATGTCTCCGTGTCGACCACGGCCTGGACCTTCGCCCACGAGTTCGCCCACACCCTGGGCGTGCCGGACGAGTATTCGTATAACGACCCGGACGAAGAGACCGTGCGTTACGTCCAGCCCGATGGCACTCTGGATCCGGAGTTGCTGGTTGCCGTTCCGGATTCCCGTGAGCTGACCGATCCGGCGGCGACCATCATGAATTCCGTGGACTGCGCGGTGACCCGGCCGCGTCATGCCTGGAACATCGCGCGGGAAGTACGTGAACTGCTGAGCCGGGAAATCGGCCGGGAGATAACATGCACCGTCAAGTGATTTCGTTGATTGCCACTTTTGCCGCTGCCGCAGCGCTGCCGGCCCACAGCAAGGAGCTTCCTCCCATGATCGAACTTCATGCGCGCTGCGTGGACGATGCCCAGTGCCGTTTCCGTGGCGACACCCTCAACGTCGAACTGGAACTGCGCAACAGCGGCAGCGAGCCTGTGTCGCTGCCGCTGGAGTACATCCGCAGCCGTGGCCCGTCGGTCAGGGTGAAGGACAACCACTCCGAGAAGACCACGGCGTTGCGCAGCGGCATGGCCTCGGCCGCGCTGCGGCAGCAGATGCAGGAGCTGCGCGCGGGCCAGTCCCTGCGCATCGGTTTCCCGATCAAGCCGCAGGAGCTGACACGCTTCGCCCTGCGCCCGATGGATGTGACCCTGCAGTTCTCGATCAATCTGACACCCGGTTCCACCGGCGCCGAGGCGCAGGTGGTCCAGGCGCAGCTGCACGTGGTCGACGCCGACTGACCGCAGCGGCCGGCACTCCGCTTGGGGTCAACGCAGTTCGAGAATCTCGTCGCCGGTTTCGTCGATCTCGCCCGTCGGGCACCAGCCGAGATGGCGGTAGAAGCCATGCGAGCGCGATCGCGGGTCGGCCGAGCACGCAAGGAACAGCCGGTGGTGACCGGCATCCCGGGCCAGGCTGACCACATCCTGCAGCAGACGTCGGCCGATGCCCAGATTCTCGTACTCCGGCAGCAGGGCCAGAACCAGCACCTCGCCGCTTTCGCGGTCGGCAAACCCGTAGCCGGCCATGCGCTCGCCGTCGCAGGCGATGCGTCCGATGAAATCTCCGTTGCAGATGCCTTCGGCCCAGCTCTGCGTCGTGATGCCCAGCTCGGCAAGCTGCGCGGCACTGAAGGCATTCTCGCGGGTACGCCCGCGCAGGTCGATGCAGGCGGCGGCATCGTCGGGATGGGCATCGCGGTAACGGATGGTCATGGCACCTCCTTGTGACCGGGCGCTGAAGGAACTGCCCGTCTCGTTCAATCGTTGCCGATTGTGAAGTATTCGGCGGTGAAATAGCCGATCTGGTAGAGCAGGGTGGCTGCGGCCAGTCGCAGCTGTGCCCGGCTGGAGTGCAGTTTCCAGCCCAGCAGGACCACCAGCAGCATCAGCAGGGTGTGGACCGGATACGCCGCGCCCAGCAGATGCCACCGGCTTGTGCCCTTGATCGCGGTGTCCACCAGATCCAGCAGCGTCAGCGCGCCGATCACGCCGAATATCCAGCGTCGGCGCTGCATCAGGTAATTGCCGTAGCTGCCGTAGTCGCGCAGGTCATCCGGGAACAACAGGGCGCAGAGCAGGAACCAGGTCGCGCAGTAGCAGATCACGAACAGATAGGTCTCGAACGTCCACCGGTGGACTTCGATCAGGCGGAACTCCCACCACCAGAAGGTGACCAGCGACACCAGCGTCCATGCCACCCAGCACAGATGGAGTGCCGAGCAGCCGCGTCGCTGCGGATGCTCGATGATCTGCGCAATCCCTTTCAGCAGGGTCGTGATCGACAGGCCCAGGATGATGCCCATCACCACGCGGATATGCAGGAACAGCGGATCGGTCTGCATCGCGGCGCTCCGTGTCGGTTGCTTCGATGCTGGCACAACTGGGCGACCCTGAACGGACCTCGGTCACGCGGAGAAGAGAGGACGGAGGGCGCCAAGTCGCTTTGCCTTGGTTTGTCCACGGCTGGCGCCGGGCAAGTCCTGGCTGCCAAGCGCTGCATTCCCAACGCTCGGCTGCCTTGGTGGCATCAAGGCGAAATGAGGCCCTGCTGTCGCAGCAAGGCAAGGTACTTACTACCGTCATCATCGGCGTCGAATATGTCCTCGCCATCCAACGCGTACGCCCTTAGCAGGTATTCAAGGGCCTGGTCGCGTTTCCCCAGTAGTTCATTGCATTGGCCAATGCGATACAGGATGAAGGGATTGATATGCCCGTCCGGGCCATTCAGCGCATCCATGAAGTACTTTAGGCCCACCGGGACATCGCCGGAAAGAAGGCTCGCGTCTCCTAGTGAGGCGCACAGCCAGGTATAGGCCTCCCAATCCTTCGCAGGCGCTGGCAGCATGCCCAATGCCTGCAGCCAACAGCGCATCGCACCAGCATGATCATGGGCATCCATGCGGACGTTTCCCTGCTCCGAGAGATCAGTGACCCGCTGATAGATTTCGTCAGGAAGTTCCATTCGGTTTGACTCACAGTTGATGAACCTTCCAGCTTACGTAATACAGTTGCTCCGGTCGGCGGGCAATGACGCCACACCGTGTCGTAATTGCCGCAATTTCTAAGGTTGCGGCGCGAAGACCCTGTCCACCAAAGTCGCTGCATCTGAGTACAGTCAGCAATTCAGCGCCTGCGCCGCACCAGCGTCGAGGATGCCTCCAGCACCGCGCGGGTCAGCAGGGCCATGGTCTGTACATCGCCCTTCCAGTGCTGCCAGTACAGCGGCACGTCCTCCCACGCGCGCTGTCGCACGTAGACCAGGCGGCCGGCATCCAGGTGCCGCTTGACCAGCGGCAGGGGGTTCATGGTCCAGCCCATGCCGCCCAGGTTGGCCTGCACGAAGGCACGGGTGGAGGGAATCCACCAGGTCGGCGCGGTGCTGGGCAGGTCATCGCCGGCCATGCGCCGGGCAAAGCGCGACTGCATTTCGTCCTTGCGGTTGAACACCAGTACCGGTGCCTGTGCCAGCGCCTGCGCGGTCACGCCCTTGGCGAAGTGCCGTTCGCGGAACTCCGGCGTGCAGGTGGCCGCGTAACGGATGCTGCCGAGTGCATGGATCTGGCAGCCCTGCACCGGCTCGTCCAGGGTGGTCACCGCGCCGAGCACCGTGCCTTGCCGCAGCAGCTCCACGGTATGGTCCTGGTCTTCCACGCGCAGGTCGAGCGTGGTGCCGGTACCCAGTGCGAACTGCTGCGCTGCCTGCGGAAACCAGGTTTCCAGGCTGTCGTGGTTCACCGCCACCGGAATGCTGGCCTGGGGCAGATCTTCATCGGCCAGGCCCATCCGGTGCAAGGCGTCATGCTCGAGCAGGGCCGTCTGCTCGGCCAGCTGCACCAGCACCTGGCCTTCGGCGGTGGCAGTGGCGGGGGCGCCACGCTTCACCAGAAGGCGTCCGACACGATCCTCCAGCGCCTTGACCCGCTGCGAGATGGCCGAGGGGGTGACATTCAGCGACTGCGCCGCGCGATCAAAGCTGCCTTCGCGGATCACGGCGGCGAGCGCGCGCAGCTGGGCATGGTCGATGCGCATGGTATTAAGTTCCGCTAATGTTGGTTTAGGAAGTTTAGCTCGTCTTTTCTATGTTGCGGCGCGACAATGGCGCCCGTACCCGGTGCTGTCCGCCTTCGCGAGGCACCGTCCCCCCAGCAAGACAAGGCAGTGAATCCCATGTTTTCGGTCATCTCCGCCGGCACCGGCCTCGGTGCCTGGTTCTCTGGTGCAGCCACCGGCATCGGCCTGTTCGCCGTGGTCGGTGCCCAGAGCGCCTTCATCCTGCGCCAGGGCATCCTGCGCAAGCACATCGTGCCGGTGGTCGCCACCTGCGCGGCCATCGATGCGTTCTTCATCTTCGCCAGCGTGGCCGGCCTGCGCACGTTGACCTCGGCGCTGCCGTGGCTGACTTCGGCCGTGCTGTGGACCGGCGTGGCTTTCCTGGCCTGGTACGCGATGAAGTCGGCGCGCCGCGCCATTGCCGGTGGCGGTGGCATGGGTGAAGCCGACAGCGACGACGGCAGCCGCCGCGCGGTGCTGATGGCGGCGGTCGGCTTTTCGCTGATCAACCCGCACTTCTGGCTGGACATGATGGTCATCGGCTCCATTGCCGAGAACTTCGGCCACGCACGCATGGCCTTCGCGGCCGGCGTGGTTACCGCAAGCTGCCTGTGGCTGACCGCGCAGGGTCTCGGTGCGCGCCTGCTGGCGCCGCTGTTCACCAAGCCCAGCACCTGGCGTGTGCTTGACGGCACCATCGCGGTGATCCTCAGCATCCTGGCCCTCACCCTGGCGGTGCGCGGGGTCCGCTGACCCGGCGCACGCCCCCCGAACCCACGTCCTGACTCTCTCTCCAAGGCAGTGGCAACGACGGCACCGGCAACGGTGCCGTCGTCTTTTCCGGCTCTGGCGGGACAGACGGCGCCTGCCTAGAATCCGTGTACAGGACAAGGTGTCCATCGGAGCAGGGGGAAGGATGCGCAGGACGATGTTGACGGCCGCACTGGTCGTCGTGGGTAGCGTTGCCGCGGGCAGCGCATGGGCGGTGGATCTGACGCAGTTCCTGCGCCAGGAGACCTTCACCGACATCAAGATATCGCCGGGGGGCGAGTATGTCGCTGCCACCGTGCCGATGGAGGACAGCACCGCGATCGCGGTGATGCGGCTGGCCGACAAGCAGCTCGTGGGCAGCTTCCGCCCGCCGCAGAAGAATCACGCCTACGAATTCGACTGGGTCAGCAACGAACGGCTGTTGATCGGCCTGGCCGAGAAGTGGGGCGCGCTGGATAAGCCCAATCCCACCGGCGAGCTCTACGCCATCGATGCCAACGGCAATCGCGGCGAGCTGCTGGTCGGTTACCGCGTCGAAAGCAAGGGCCCGGGTACCCGCATCCAGCCGAAGAAAGTCGAGGCGGTCGCGGCGTTCCTGGCCGATGATCTGCCCGGCGACGAACGCAACGTGCTGGTGACGGTATGGCCGTTCGCGGAGGATCCGTTCACCCGCGTCGAACGCATGGACGTGGCCAGCGGCAGGCGCGTGCGCATGGCCTCCTCGCCAGTGCGGCGCGGTGAGTTCACCACCGATGGCCAGGGCGAAGTCCGGTTCGTCCACGGGTCCGGCAGCGACAATGTCAACAAGCTGTACTACCGCGAGCGATCGGGCGACAGCTGGAAGATGATCAACGATGAGGCAGTGAGCAAGCGCATCGAGACCGCGATCGGCTTCTCCGCGGATGGCAGCCTGGCGTACCTGCAGGCCGAGCAGACGCAGGGGCCGGATGCCATCGTCAGCTGGAATCCGCAGACCGGTGAGCGCGCTGTCGTGCTGCGCGACGAGGTGGTCGATCCGTACCGCATCATCCACCGGCCCGGCACCCATGTGCCGGTGGGCGCCCTGTACATGGGCGACACACCGCGGACCCGGTTCTTCGACGAGAAGTCGCCGGAGGCTCGCCTGTACCGCAGCCTGGAGGCGGCCTTCGGGGGGCCGGTCTACATCACCTCCAGTACCCGGGATGGCCGCGTGGTGCTGGTGGAGACCTGGTCAGGCACCAATCCCGGCGACTTCTATGTGTACGACACGGAGGCCCGCAAGGCTGAGCACCTGATCAGCCGCAGCGACTGGATCGACATCGATCGCAGTGCAACGGTGCGTCCGGTGGCACTCAAGGCGCGCGACGGATTGCCGCTGCACGGCTTCCTCACCGTGCCCTCCGGCAGCGACGGACGCAACCTGCCGATGGTGGTGATGCCGCACGGTGGGCCGTTCCACGTGTTCGACAATGGCCAGTACGACCGCGAGACGCAGATATTGGCCGCTGCCGGCTACGCCGTGCTGCAGGTCAACTTCCGTGGCTCGGGGAACTATGGCCGTGCGCATGCCCAGGCCGGCGCCCAGCAATGGGGCGCCGCGATGCAGGATGACGTCACCGACGCCACCCGCTGGGCGATCGCGCAGGGGATCGCCGATGCCAGACGCATCTGCATCTACGGTGCCAGTTACGGTGCCTACGCCGCGATGATGGGCGCTGTCCGCGAACAGGGGCTGTACCAGTGCGCGGCCGGCTATGTCGGCGTGTACGACCTGCCGCTGATGTTCGCCCGCGGCGATGTGCAGGAGCGCGACTCGGGCGTGACCTTCCTGCGCGAATGGCTGGGTGATCCGGCCAAGCTTGGCGCGGTTTCGCCGGTGAACCTGGCCACGCAGATCAAGGTGCCGGTGTTCCTCGCGGCCGGTGGCGAAGACAAGCGTGCGCCGATCCAGCACACCGAGCGCATGGAAGCGGCACTGAAGCGTGCCGGGACGCCGGTGGAAAGCCTGTACTACAAGACCGAGGGGCACGGCTTCTACACCCTGGCCCATCGCACCGAGTACTACGACAAGCTGCTCGCATTCCTGTCGCGCAGCCTGGGAGGCAAGACCGCCCAGGCATCGGCGCCGGCAGGGAAGGGCAAGGCGCCGTAAACGCAGAGTGGCGGCGGATCCACGATCCGCCGCCGCGCAGTGCAGTTACCTGACCCCGTGCATCATCCGCTTCAGCAGCGGCGCGGCGATGAAGGCCAGCAGGGCGCAGCCCAGGCCGATCCACATCAGCAGCCAGAACAGGTGCGCATACGCACCGGCCGCCGCCGCCATGTCCAGCGTGCCGCCTTCGGGCACATCGATGGCCGCCAGCTTGCCGAACAGCGCGGCAAGCGTCTCGGAGAAGGCTGTGGCCAGGAACCAGGTGCCCATCATCAGGCTCATCACCCGCGGCACGGCCAGCTGCGTTACGGCCGACAGGCCCACCGGCGACAGGCACATCTCACCACTGGCCAACAGGAAGTAGGCCAGGACCAGCCACCACACGCTGGCCATCTCGCCGGTGGCGCCGACCTGCTGTGCGGCCAATGCGAGCGGGACGAACGAGAGCGCGCCGATCACCAGGCCCCAGGCGGATTTGACCGGCTTGCCCGGCTCCCAGCCGCGACGGTCCATCCAGGTCCAGAGGGCGGCGAAGGCCGGCGCCAGCAGCACCAGGAACAGTCCGCCCAGATAGGTCAGGGAGCCGGCGGTCTGCGGAATCACCAGGCAGTCGCGCACCAGCAGGACCAGCATCAGCGCGACGATGGCAATGAAGAACCGGCGCGGCGCGGCCGACCTCGGTCGACGCTCGGTCAGGCGCGCGCTGACCACGAAGCCCAGCGGCGCCAGCAGCAACGACAGGATCGACCAGGGCAGCGGCGTGCCGTCGGTGATCACCAGCGAGGGAACGATGTCCTTGGTCAGCAGGCGATCGGTGAACGTCACCCACGAGCCATAGGACTGCTCGTACAGGGTGAAGAACACCAGCGCCAGGAAAATCAGCACCATCAGCGCGATCATCTGCTGGCGCTGCACCGGCGTGCACTGGCTGCCGGTGAACCAGGCGAACCAGACCAGCACGCCCCCCAGCACCACCAGCATCAGCATCAACGCCAGGCTGATTTCGCCGCCCAGAGCGAACGCACCGTTACCGGCGGCCCACATCAGCCACGCCAGTGGCAGCACCGCGAGCACCGCGCACAGATAGATCAGCCATTCACGCGGCAGGCCCAGCACCCGCTGTTTCAGCGCGGCCGGCTGTGGCGGCTCGGCATGCCCGTGCAGGTACTTCTGCCCCCACAGGAACATCGCCAGCCCGGCCAGCATGCCGATGCCCGCCGCGCCGAAGCCATACTTCCAGCCATAGGCCTCGCCGAGGAAGCCGCACACCAGCGACGAGAACAGCGCCCCGAGGTTGATGCCGGCATAGAACAGCGAGAAGCCCGAGTCGCGGCGCGGATCGTCCTTGGCGTACAGCTTGCCGACAATGGTGGAGATGTTCGGCTTGAGGAAGCCCACGCCCATGATGATCAGCGCCAGCGACAGATAGGTCACCGCCAGCGCTGAGGTGTCGCGCACCACTTCACCGTTGACCCGGTATGCCGCGTGGCCTTCGAAGGCCATGCCGAGATGGCCCAGCACCAGCAGGATGCCGCCGAACAGCACTGCACGGCGCATGCCCAGCCAGCGGTCGGCCAGCATGCCGCCGAACACCGGGATGCAGTACACCAGGCCACCGTAGGCGCCAAGCAGGTCCAGTCCGGCCTTGTCGCCGAACAGGTGGTACTTGGTCAGGTACAGCAGCAGCAGCGCCTTCATGCCATAGAAGGAGAAGCGCTCCCACATTTCGGTGAAGAAGCAGACGTAGACGCCCTTGGGGTGGCCAAGGAAGTCGTCGGAAGCGGGAGCGGCAACGGTCATCGACGGCGGGCACTGCGGAAAGGGCGCGATTATAGGCCCGCCGCCGCGCCCGTGGCGGGCAGCATCAGGCCGCGCCCGGCGAGCGGGGTCACAGGTATCGCAGCCAGCCCAGGTCGCGCCGACGCGCCTTGAACCGCGCGAATGCCCGCGTCGGCGGGTACAGCAGCACCGCCAATGCACAGGCCACCAGGATCAGGCCGGCGACCGAATCGAGAGCGTACAGGCTGCCGTGGGTCGGCCCCCAGAACCCGAGCGCCGCCAGATACAGCAGCTTCAGCAGATACAGATGCAGCAGGTAGAAGAACATCGGTGCTGCGCCGATGTCTGCCAGCGGCCTCAACGCCCGTGCCATCGCAGGCCACTCAAACAGGCGCAGCCACAGCAGGCCAACGCCCAGGGTCAGCAACAGGAACTGCAGTGATGGCGGATACTTGGTCACGTTGAACACGCTCATCCAGGTGCGCAGCGCGTCCTGCTGGAACTGCCAGGGCGTATCGCCATAGCCGTTGCCGAACCGCAGCAGGGCGAACATGCCCAGCGCTGCCAGCCCAGCCCACACCAGCCAGCGGTGACGCTGCGCTGGCATGCGGTCCGCCGCGAACCAGGGCCCCATCAGATAGCCGAGCGCGATCACCCCGATCCACGGCAGCACCGGATAGGACGTGCGCAGCCGGAGTGCACCGGCCTCGATCCAGTCCCGCTGGTGCAGCACCTTCCACAGCACCGGCAGCACACCGTCGCCTGCCACGCGCACGCCGTCGAGCAGGTTGTGGCCGGCCACCAGCAGTACCGCCAGCGCCAGCAGCGCCGCGCGAGGCAGCCACAGCAGGCCGGCCAGCGCGACCATGCTCAGGCCGATCGCCCAGATCACCTGCAGGTACACGGTGTCCGGAGGCAGCTGGAAGGTCCAGGCGAAATTCACCAGGGTCAGTTCCAGCACCACCAGGAACAGCCCGCGTTTGAGCAGGAACGCGGCCGTGGCCCGGCGCGGATCCGCCTGGCGCTGGCCATACAGCCAGGCCGACAGGCCGGTCAGCAGCACGAACACCGGTGCGCACAGGTGGGCCAGTAGGCGGCACGCGAACAGCGCGGGGGAGACCGTGGATACGTCCATCGGGTCGCTGACCTGGTGCTGCAGGAAAAAGGTCTCGCGCACGTGGTCGAGCAGCATCAACAGCATGACGGTGCCGCGCAGCTGGTCGATGGAGGTGAGGCGGGCCGGTGGCGGAGAGGGCATGCGGGCGGCGATGTCGTTCAATCGAAAAGATATAACATATCGTTTGCGGGATGCCCAGCCGGAATGTGCCGGATGCGTCTGCTGCCTGTGCCTGATCGGTGTCCTGCCTGATCCGCTGGCGCTTGTCATGCTGCGGTGTGCTGGACTTGCCGCCCCCTGAACGCTAGCGTGGCAGGGATTTTTTGCCAGCAGGGGCTCCCATGAACCACGACGCTGCGCCCAAGCAGCTCACCTTCCGCGCAGTGGCCCTGGCCATCGTGCTGGCGGTGGTGCTGTCCGCGGCCAACGCCTACCTCGGTCTGTTCGCAGGCCTGACCATCGCCACCGCGATTCCCGCCGCAGTCATTTCCATGGGCGTGCTGCGCCTGCTGGGCGGTGGCTCGATCCTCGAGAACAACATCGTGCAGACCGGCGCCTCGGCCGGTTCCTCGATCGCCGCCGGTGTCATCTTCACCATCCCCGCGCTGGTCATCATGGGCTACTGGCCGGACTTCAAGTACTGGTGGGTGCTGGGCATTGCCGGCCTGGGCGGCCTGCTGGGCGTGCTGTTCTCGGTGCCGCTGCGCCGCTCGATGATCGTCGAAGATCCTCTGCCCTTCCCGGAAGGCAAGGCGGCGGCGGAAGTGCTCAAGGCCGGTGAGAACCCGGGTCCGGGCCTGAAGATCCTGGGTCTGTCGGCGGTGATCGGCGCCTTCGTCAAGCTGGCCGCGGAAAGCGGCATGCGCCTGATTCCCGATGCCTGGGCCACCTCGGCCTACGTGGGCAGTTCCAAGGTCACCGCGTTCATCGGCACCAACCTGTCGCCGGCGCTGCTGGGCGTGGGCTACATCGTCGGCCTCAACGTCGGCATCGTGGTGGTGTCTGGTTCGATCCTGACCTGGCACATCGCCATCCCGCTCTACCAGGCGTTCTTCATGAACACCGATCCGGCACTGGCCGCGTCGGTGGCCGCTGCGTCCTCCACCGAGGCCGCATTCGCCATCTGGGGCGCGAAGATGCGCTACCTGGGTGTCGGCGCAATGCTGATCGGTGGCATCTGGACCCTGATTTCGCTGCGCAAATCGCTGCTCAACGGCGTCAAGAGCGGTTTTGCCGCCGCCCGCAAGAGCGGCGGACCGGTGCTGGCGCACACCGAGCGCGACCTGCCGATGAAGTGGATGCTGGTCGCCCTGGTGGTCTTCGTGCTGCCGCTGCTGGCCCTGTACCAGGCCATCGTCGGCCAGTGGCACGTGTCGATCCCGATGACCATCATCATGATCGTCGCCGGCTTCCTGTTCGTGTCGGTCTCGGCCTACCTGGCCGGCCTGATCGGTTCGTCCAACAACCCGGTCTCGGGCATCACCATTTCCACCATCCTGTTCGCCTCGGCGGTACTGGTCGTGCTGCTGGGTGCCGATGGCCTCAAGCCGGTCGGTACCGGCGGTGCACCGCTG
The DNA here is from genome assembly GCF_030053245.1 of Stenotrophomonas sp. RS-48. Taxonomy (NCBI): domain Bacteria; kingdom Pseudomonadati; phylum Pseudomonadota; class Gammaproteobacteria; order Lysobacterales; family Lysobacteraceae; genus Stenotrophomonas; species Stenotrophomonas sp. RS-48. The sequence goes on along the minus strand of NZ_JASGBV010000001.1, from coordinate 3,150 downwards.
GGTGCGGTGGCGGCGATCATGATCGGCGCGGTGGTGTGCTGCGCTGCCGCCGTCGGTGGTGACAATCTGCAGGACCTCAAGGCCGGTTACATCGTCGGCGCTACGCCGTGGAAGCAGCAGCTGATGCTGGGCATCGGTGCGTTCTCCTGCGCGCTGATCATGGCCCCGGTGCTGAACCTGCTGGCCACCGCCTATGGCATCGGCGTGAAGACCGAGCTGCACCCGAACGCGCTGGCTGCGCCGCAGGCCAACCTGATGGCGTCGGTGGCCAAGGGCCTGTTCGGTGGCGAGCTGCCGTGGACCTTCATCGGCATCGGTGCCGTGGTCGGCGCCGTCATCATTGCCTTCGACAGCTGGCTGAAGGCGCGCAACGCGCGCTTCCGGGTGCCGGTGCTGGCGGCCGCCATCGGCATCTACCTGCCGCTGGAGCTGATGGTGCCGATCTTCCTCGGCGGCCTGATCGCTTACCTGGTCGAGCGCTTCCACAAGGTGCGTGCCGATGATGAAGAGGGCCGCGACCGCGTGCACAAGCCGGGCGTGCTGTTCGCCGCCGGCCTGATCACCGGCGAGGCGCTGATGGGCATCGCCATCGCCATTCCGATCGTGGTCAGCAGCCGGGCCGACGTGCTGGCCGTGCCGTTCCATCTGCCGGCCGCGCAGTGGATCGGCCTGGCCGTGCTGTTCCTGGTGGGCTGGCTGATCTACCGCACCGGCAAGTACGCCAAGGCGTAAGGGATGGGTCGGATCCCTCCCGGAAGGGAAGGGCTCTGACCCCACGCCGGAGGCGCCCGGGTTCAGAGCCGATTCCTGCGGAATCGGATCCGACCCCGGGTCCACCCACAAACCGCGCTACGGCGCGGTTTGCTGTTTCTCGCGGCTGCCCGATCACGGCCATGACCGATGGCCTTGGCAGCCCCGGGCTGCGGGGCCTACCATCGCGTTTTTGCCGTCCTGCGGAGATCCCGATGAAACTGCGTCATGCCCTGCTGCCACTGAGCCTGCTGGCCGCTCTGCCCAGCGTCGCCGCTGCCCGTGGCCTGGAGATCCGCGACATGGTGGCCATGGATCGCGTTTCCGCGCCGGTGCTGAGCGCCGATGGCGGCACCGTGGTGTTCGCCAAGCGCAGCACCGACGCCAACCTCAAGGCCAGCACCGCCCTGTACGCACGCAACCTGCGCACGCGTGACGCGGCACCGCCGAAGCAGATCACCCCGGCTGGCTGGAACGTCAATTCCGCCTCGCTGTCGGCGGACGGCCAGACGGTGTACTTCCTCAGTGCCAAGAACGGCAGCCAGCAGCTGTACGCGCAGGCGATCAGCGGCGGCGCCCCGCGCCAGCTGACCGATTTCCCGGTGGATGTGGACAGCTACCACGTCTCGCCACAGGACGACCGCGTGCTGTTCAGCGCCGGCGTGTTCCAGGCCTGCGCGTCGGACCTGGCCTGCACCGAGAAGAAGCTGAAAGAGAAGAAGGACGCCAAGGCCAGTGGCCAGGTCTGGGATTCGATGTTCGTGCGCCATTGGGATACCTGGAACGACGGCCGTCGCAACACCCTGTTCGTCGCGCCGCTGCCGGGCGCCCAGGCCGGCCCGGTCAAGGGGGCTTCAGCGCTGAGCGCCACCCTCGATGGCGATGCGCCGTCCAAGCCATTCGGTGGCAATGATGACTTCGTGTGGTCGCCGGACGGCAGCAGCGTGGTCGCCAGCATCCGCGTGGCGGGCCGCGAGGAACCGTGGTCGACCAACTTCGACCTCTATCGCTTCGATGCTGCCGGCCGTCAGGCACCGGTGAACCTGACCGCCTCCAACCCGGCATGGGATGCGGGCCCGGTGTTCAGTGCCGATGGCAAGACGCTGTTCTACCGTGCGATGAAGCGCCCCGGCTTTGAAGCTGATCGCTTCGGCCTGATGGCGATGGATCTGGCCAGCGGCAAGAGCCGTGAGATCGCCCCGCAGTGGGATCGCTCGGCGGGTGGCATCGTGCTGTCCGCCGATGGCGCCAGCATCTATACCACCGCCGATGATCTGGGCGAGCACCCGCTGTTCCAGATCGATGTCGCCACCGGCAAGGCCACCCGCCTGATCGGCGATGGCAGCGTGACCGCCGTCGATGTGGCCGGCACCAGCGTGGCGATCACCCGCAACAGCCTGAAGAGCAACGACCAGGTACTGGTCGGCCTGCTGCCAGCCGCCGGCCAGCCGATGGGCGAGCTGCGTGCGCTGACACCGTCTGCCGGCGACGTGCTGAAGGACGTCAGTTTCGGCGATTTCGAGCAGTTCTCGTTCAAGGGCTGGAACAACGACACCGTGCACGGCTATGTGGTCAAGCCGCACAACTACCAGGAAGGCAAGTCCTACCCGGTCGCGTTCCTGATCCATGGCGGTCCGCAGGGCAGCTTCGGCAACGGCTGGAGCTACCGCTGGAATCCGCAGACCTATGCGGGCCAGGGCTACGCGGTGGTGATGATCGATTTCCACGGCTCCACCGGTTACGGTCAGGCATTCACCGATGCGATCAGCCAGCACTGGGGCGATCGTCCGCTGGAGGACCTGCAGAAGGGCTGGGACGCGGCACTGAAGAAGTATTCGTTCCTCAACGGTGACAAGGCCTGTGCTCTGGGCGCCAGCTATGGCGGCTTCATGGTCAACTGGATCGCCGGCAACTGGAACGGCCCGTTCAAGTGCCTGGTCAACCACGATGGCGTGTTCGACCAGCGCATGATGGGCTACGCCACCGAGGAGCTGTGGTTCACCGAGTGGGAGCAGGGCGGCACGCCGTACCAGAAGGCGGCGAACTACGAGAAGTTCAACCCGGTCAACCACGTGGCGGACTGGAAGAAGCCGATCCTGATCATCCATGGCCAGCAGGACTTCCGTATTCCGGTCGAGCAGGGCCTGGCGGCATTCACGGCGGCGCAGCGGCAGGGGATCGAGTCGAAGTTCCTGTACTTCCCGGACGAGAACCACTGGGTGCTCAAGCCGCACAACAGCATCCTGTGGCATGACACGGTCAACGGCTGGCTGAAGCAGCATATCGGCGAATAAGCCGGTCCGGCGCCGCCCCCCAGGGCGGCGCTCTGCTTTTTGTAGAGCCGAGCCATGCTCGGCTGCTCTGTGCCTCCTTTCCCGCCAACAGCAGCCGAGCATGGCT
>NZ_JASGBV010000019.1:0-76670 GCF_030053245.1 Stenotrophomonas sp. RS-48 | reverse complement strand
GCGGTGGCTGGGACCGCTGCGCTCGCCGGGCGTGGCCCGGCGCTACCCGTAACCGCCTGCGAGGGGTTGGTGGGCCCGCTGCGCTCGCCGGGCGTGGCCCGGCGCTACCGTAACCGCCTGCGGCGGTTACTGGCGCAGCTCGCGGTAGGTCGCGGCCGGGGCAGCGATGCCGGGGCTGGCGCGCCATGGATTGATGTCGAGGCCGCCGCGACGCGTGTAGCGCGCTTCCACTTCCAGCCACTGCGGCCGGCAGCGCGCGGAGACCTCGCTGAAGATCCGCTCCACGCACTGCTCGTGGAATTCCGCGTGCTCGCGGTAGCTCACCAGATAGCGTAGCAGGCCGGCCCGGTCGATCTTCGGCCCCCGATAGCGCAGGCTGACCGTGGCCCAGTCCGGCTGGCCGGTAACCGGGCAGTTGGATTTCAGCAGCGCGGAAACCAACGTCTCCTCCACCGGCTGCGCAGCGTCGGCCGAGAGGAAGTCCGCCTGCGGGGGGCCGTAGCAGTCGATCTCCAGGTCCAGGCCGTCGATGGATTCGCCCAGCGGTACCGGGCGCAGTTCGGGCAGGCCGAACGCCACCTGCACGGGTGCGCCGGCACAGGCTGACAGATCGTCGACAAGACGCGCATGCAGTGCCTCGGCACTGTCGATGCGGGTGCTGTTGAGGGAATTCAGGTACAGCTTGAACGACTTCGATTCGATCAGGCACGGCGAGGTGCAGGGCACCTGCACGGTGGCGACGGCCACCTGCGGCTTGCCACGCGGGTCGAGCCAGCTCAGCTCGAACGCATGCCAGCGATCATGGCCGACGAACGGCAGCGCGGTGTCGTCGAGGCCGATCTCGGCGCGGGCGGCGCGGCGGGGGATGGGAAACAGCAGGCCGGGATCGTACTGCGACGGGTAACTGACCTCGCGACCGAGGCTGGAATCCTGGGGGGTGTTCATGGTGCGCATTGTATCGCGACGGGGCCGGGCCTCCGGCCGGGCCGGCCAACGGCGGAGCCCCTCCGTGGTGGTTTTGTCGGTTGGTCGTGGAAGGCGGTCTATCGGCTTGGCCGGGTGGGTAGGCGGGTCGGGGGACGCCGTAAACCCGTCCTTGGGGGCTTGGCCGCGGCATCCATGCCGCGGACACCCCCGCCCCGCCTACCCACCCGGCCCCTGACAGTTCCCTGCACGCAGCCACCACCACGGGAAAGATCAGAAAAATCAAAATCAAAAGCCAATCCTTCAGACATTCCCGATGTCTGCCTGTGTCGACCAAGGTCGACACCTACCAGCAGCCGCGTGAACCTGTCGGGGGCGGGGCGGTGTGGGCCTGCAGGACCGTTGGCGCCATGGATGGCGCCATCGAGCCCCCATGGACGGGTTTACGGCGTGTCCTGCAGGCCCACACCGCCCCGCCCAACCAACAGAAATCCAGCACCGCTTTTGCCGTTGACGTTGCCGTTGCTTCAGGGGTGCAGGGCTGCAAGCCCTGCCGCAAAGCCTCACCCTGCCGGGGTGCCGGCACCATGCAGGTAGTCCAGGCTCACCTGCAGCAGTGCACGCAGTCCCACGTCCAGCGCCTTCTCATCCAGCAGGAACTTCGGCGAATGATTGGCCGGTGCCGTCGCCGGATCGATGCCCACGCTGGTGGAGCCGACGAAGAAGAACATGCCCGGCACCTCCTTGGCATACAGCGAGAAGTCCTCCGCGCCCATCTGCAGGGGCGGTTCGTACACGTTGTCCTTGCCCACCACCGCCTGCAGGCTCGGCAGCATGCGCGCCGTCAGCGCCGGATCGTTGACCGTGGCCGGGTTGCCCTCTGATTCGTAGATGTCGGTGACCGCCTTTGCCCCGTGCGCGGCCGCAGTGTGCTCGGCGACGTTGCGCAGGTCAGCGAAGATCTGCTGGCGCATGCCCTCGTCGAACGTGCGGATGGTGCCGACCATCTCCACCTCGTCCGGAATGATGTTGTAGCGGATGCCGCCGTTGATCGCACCGAAGGTGAGCACCGCCGGCTGCTTGGACAGATTCGCGCGACGGCTGACGATGGTCTGCGCGGTACCGACCAGATCGGCCGTGGCAACGATCGGGTCGACACCGTTCCACGGCGCGGAGCCATGCGTCTGGCGACCGATCACCTTGATGCCGAAGCGGTCCGAGGCGGCCATCAGCGGACCGCCACGCACGGCGATCTGACCGGCCTGCACGCTGGAGAACACATGCAGGCCGAACACGGCTTCCGGCTTGAAGTCGGCGAACAGGCCCTCCTTCAGCATCAGCGCGGCACCGCCTTCTTCCGGCGGCGGCGCGCCCTCCTCTGCCGGCTGGAAGATCAGCATGACCTGGCCCGGCAGGTCCTTCTTCATTGCCACCAGCGCCTCGGCCACACCCAGCAGGGTGGCGGTATGGGCATCATGGCCGCAGGCATGCATCACGCCCACCGTCTGCCCGCGGTACTGATCGGTCGCCTTCGAGGCGAACGGCAGGCCGGTCTGTTCGGTCACCGGCAGCGCGTCCATGTCGGCGCGCAGGGCGATCTTCGGACCCGGCCTGCCGCCTTCGATGATCGCCACCACGCCATGATGGGCAATGCCGGTCTTCGGCTTCAGGCCCATTGCGCGCAGGTGCTTGGCGACCTCGGCCGAGGTCCGTACTTCGCGGTTGGACAGCTCCGGATGCTGGTGGAAATCACGGCGCCACTCCACCACTTTGGCCTGCAGCCGCTGTGCGGCCGCGGTCACCTCGGGGCGCTGCCCGTCCTGGGCATGGGCAAGGGCCGGCAGGGCCAGGATCAGGGCGGACAGCAGCAACGAACGGCGCATCTCGGTACTCCACGGCAGGGTTCTGCACCTGAATGTAGGGCAACGCTGCCTTTACGGGAACCTCCACGGCCGGCACCGGTCCTAGCGCCCGTCCCATCCGTCATGCAGGAAACGTGATGTGGCACAGGTATGCTTTGCGCATTGCCCACCGGGCCCCGCCCGTCCAGCCCTCTTGGAGTCCTTGAATGTCACGTGTTTGGAAGATCGTGCTGCTGGTCGTGGCGGTACTGGTGCTGGCCGTGGTGGGCCTGCGCGTGCTGGGCGGTGGCAAGGACAAGGCCGGCAGGCCCGGCGTCGCCGCCGGCCAAGGTGGCGATGACGCCGATGCCGCACCGGTACCGGTGACCGTGGTCGACGCCGTGCGCCAGGACGTGCCCGTTTACGCCAGTGCGCTCGGTACGGTCACCGCGATGAATACCGTCACGGTCAGCCCTCAGGTCGGCGGCCAGCTGATGAGCCTGAACTTCCGCGAAGGCCAGGAAGTGAAGCAGGGCGACGTGCTGGCGGTGATCGACCCACGTACCGCCCAGGCCAGCTATGACCAGGCCGCTGCCGCCAAGCGCCAGAACGAGGCGCTGCTGGCGACCGCGCGCTCCAACTACCAGCGCTCCAATGCCCCCGAGTACCGCCAGTACGTCGCCAAGACCGATCTGGATACACAACGCAACCAAGTGGCACAGTACGAAAGCGCAGTGGCCGCCAACGAGGCGAGCATGCGCTCGGCGCAGGTGCAGCTGCAGTACACCAAGGTCACTGCGCCGATCTCCGGCATCGCCGGCATCCGTGCAGTCGATGCCGGCAACGTGGTCAACGCGGGCACCGCCCTGGTCACCCTGACCCAGATCCACCCGATCCACGTGCTGTTCAACCTGCCCGAACGCCAGCTCGGCGATGTGCGCCAGGCACAGGCGGCCGGCATCGTTCCGGTGGCCGCGCTGGACCGTGCCGATTCGCACGTGCTGTCCGGCGACGGCAAGCTCGATGTGGTCGACAACCTGATCAGCGCCGACAGCGGCACCTTCAAGGCACGCGCGGTGTTCGACAATGCGGACAACGGCCTGTGGCCCGGCCAGTTCGTCAATGTGCGCATGCAGCTGCGCACCATCGGCGGCGGCGTGGTGATTCCGACCCAGGCCGTGCTGCGTGGCCCGGACGGCGAGTATGTCTACGTCGTGCAGGGCGACAACACGGTGAAGATGCAGACCGTGCGCAGCGGCGTGGAAGTGGGCGACAGCCACGTGCAGATCGCCGAGGGCCTGAAGGGCGGCGAGCGGGTGGTCAGTGAAGGCCAGTTCCGCCTGAAGCCCGGCAGCAAGGTCACGGCCCTGAAGCCCGGTGAGACCCCGGCTGCACCCACCGAGGCCGAATTGAAGGCCGCCGAACAGAAGAGTGGCGGCGCAGGCCGCCGCGGTGGTGGCCCGCGCTGAGCGCAGGCCACCGATTCCTTTCGCGCCGGCATCGACGCCGGCGCTGCCATTGAAGCGCCAGCAAGGATCAGTCCGTGGGCTTTTCGACGATCTTCATCCGCCGCCCGATCGCCACCTCGCTGCTGATGGCGGGCCTGTTGCTGCTGGGCATTCTCGGTTATCGCAAGCTGCCGGTGTCGGCACTGCCGGAAATCGATGCGCCCAGCCTGGTGGTCACCACCCAGTACCCGGGTGCCAATGCCACCACGATGGCCTCGCTGGTCACCACCCCGCTGGAGCGGCAGTTCGGCCAGATCTCCGGCCTGGACCTGATGACGTCCGATTCGTCGGCCGGGCTGTCGACGATCATCCTGCAGTTCTCGATGGACCGCGACATCGATATCGCCGCGCAGGACGTGCAGGCGGCGATCCGCCAGGCCACCCTGCCCTCGTCGCTGCCCTACCAGCCGGTCTACAACCGGGTGAACCCCGCCGATGCGGCCATCGTCACCCTGAAGCTCACCTCGGACACGCGCCCGCTGCGGGAGGTCAACAACTACGCCGATTCGATCCTGGCCCAGCGCCTGTCGCAGGTGCAGGGCGTGGGCCTGGTGTCGATCGCCGGCAATGTCCGCCCGGCGGTGCGCATCCAGGTCAATCCGGCGCAGCTGTCGAACATGGGCCTGACCCTGGAAGAACTGCGCAGCGCGCTCACCCAGGCCAACGTCAATGCGCCGAAGGGCTCGCTGAACGGCAAGACGCAGTCCTACAGCATCGGCACCAATGACCAGCTGTCCAGTGCCGCCGAATACCGCGACACCATCATCAGCTACAAGAACGGCCGCCCGGTGCGGCTGTCGGACGTGGCCGCGGTGGTGGACGGCGTGGAGAACGACCAGCTGGCCGCATGGGCCGATGGCAAGCCGGCTGTCCTTCTCGAAGTGCGCCGCCAGCCGGGCGCCAACATCGTGCAGACCGTCGAGCGCATCCGCGCGATCCTGCCGCAGTTGCAAGGCGTGCTGCCGGCCGACGTGCATCTGGAGATCTTCAACGACCGTACCGAGACCATCCGCGCCTCCGTGCACGAAGTGCAGTTCACCCTGGTACTGACCATCGGCCTGGTCGTGGCGGTGATCTTCGTGTTCCTGCGCCGCCTGTGGGCCACGATCATTCCTTCGGTGGCGGTACCGTTGTCGCTGGCCGGCACGTTCGCGGTGATGGCGTTCACCGGCATGTCGCTGGACAACCTTTCGCTGATGGCACTGGTGGTCGCCACCGGCTTCGTTGTCGACGATGCCATCGTCATGATCGAGAACATCGTCCGTTACATCGAGCAGGGCAAGAGCGGCAAGGAAGCGGCCGAGATCGGTGCGCGCCAGATCGGCTTCACCGTGCTGTCGCTGACGGTATCGCTGGTGGCAGTGTTCCTGCCGCTGCTGCTGATGCCCGGCGTCACCGGCCGCCTGTTCCATGAGTTCGCCTGGGTGCTGAGCATCGCGGTCGTGCTGTCGATGCTGATCTCGCTGACGCTCACCCCGATGATGTGCGCCTACCTGCTCAAGCCCGACGCGCTGCCGGAAGGCGAGGACGCGCATGAACGGGCGCACGCGGCCGGCAAGCAGACCGTGTGGAGCCGCACCGTCGGCCTGTATGAGCGCAGCCTGGACTGGGTGCTGGACCACCAGCGCCTGACCCTGGCCGTGGCCGGCGGCGCCCTTGTGCTGACCGTTCTGCTGTACGTGCTGATTCCCAAGGGCCTGCTGCCCGAGCAGGACACCGGCCTGATCACCGGCGTGGTGCAGGCCGACCAGAACATCGCGTTCCCGCAGATGGAGCAGCGCACCAGGCAGGTGGCCGAAGCGCTGCGCAAGGATCCGGATGTGACTGGCGTGTCGGCTTTCATCGGCGCTGGCAGCATGAACCCCACGCTCAACCAGGGCCAGTTGTCGATCGTGCTGAAGGAGCGCAGCCAGCGTGATGGGCTGGACCGGATCCTGCCGCGCCTGCAGGAGGCCGTCGCCGGGATTCCCGGCGTAGCGTTGTATCTGAAGCCGGTGCAGGACGTCACCCTCGACACCCGCGTGGCCGCGACCGAGTACCAGTACTCCCTGTCGGACGTGGACGCGGCCACCGTCGCCACCCAGGCCACGCGCCTGACCGAGGCCCTGCGCCAGCGGCCGGAGCTGGCCGACGTGGACAACAACCTGTCCAACCAGGGCCGTGCCCTGCAGCTGACGATCGATCGTGACAAGGCCAGCGTGCTGGGCGTGCCGATGCAGACCATCGACGACACGCTCTACGATGCGTTCGGCCAGCGCCAGATCTCGACCATCTTCACCGAGCTCAACCAGTACCGCGTGGTGCTGGAAGTGGCACCGGAGTTCCGCACCAGCACCGCGCTGATGGAGCAGCTGGCGGTGGCCTCCAACGGTGCTGGCGCGCTGACCGGCACCAACGCCACCAGCTTCGGCCAGGTCACCTCCTCCAACTCCTCCACGGCCACCGGCATCGGCGCGCAGAACACCGGCATCACGGTCGGTGCCGGCAACATCATTCCGTTGTCGGCGCTGGCCGAAGGCCAGGTGACCAGCGCGCCGCTGGTGGTCAGCCACCAGCAGCAGCTGCCTGCCGTGACCGTCTCGTTCAACGTCGCGCCGGGCTATTCGCTGTCCGAAGCGGTACGCGCGATCCAGGAGACCAAGGACAGTCTGGACATGCCGGCGCACCTGCATGCCGAGTTCATCGGCAAGGCCGCCGAGTTCACCGGCAGCCAGACCGATGTGGTGTGGCTGCTGCTGGCCTCGCTGGTGGTCATCTACATCGTGCTGGGCGTGCTGTACGAGAGCTACATCCATCCGATCACGATCATCTCGACCCTGCCGCCGGCAGGCGTCGGCGCGCTGCTGGCGCTGATGCTGTGTGGCCTGAGCCTGTCGGTGGACGGCATCGTCGGCATCGTGCTGCTGATCGGCATCGTCAAGAAGAACGGCATCATGATGGTGGACTTCGCGATCGAAGCACGCCGCGCCGGTGCCAACGCGCATGAAGCGATCCGCCGCGCCTGCCTGCTGCGCTTCCGCCCGATCATGATGACCACGGCTGCGGCCATGCTCGGCGCGCTGCCACTCGCGCTGGGTACCGGCATCGGCTCGGAACTGCGCCGTCCGCTGGGCATCGCCATCGTCGGCGGCCTGCTGCTATCGCAGCTGGTGACGCTGTACACCACGCCGGTGATCTACCTGTACATGGAGCGCTTCTCCGAGTGGCTGGCGCGCCGCCGCGAGCAACGCGCACTGCGCGAGGGCACGCTGCAGGAGCCGCAGGCATGACCCCTGCCCCGCTGCTGCGGGGGGCCGCGCGATGAACCTGTCCGGCCCCTTCATCCGCCGCCCGATCGGTACCGCCCTGCTGGCCATCGGCCTGTTCATGGTGGGCCTGATCTGCTACCTGAGGCTGGGTGTTTCGGCACTGCCGAACATCCAGATTCCGGTGATCTTCGTGCACGCCAGCCAGGCCGGTGCCGACGCGGCGACGATGGCCTCCACGGTCACCGCACCACTGGAGCGTCATCTGGGCCAGCTGCCGGGCATCGACCGCATGCGCTCGTCGAGCTCGGAAGGCAGCTCGCTGGTGTTCATGATCTTCCAGAGCGACCGTGACATCGATTCGGCGGCGCTGGACGTGCAGACCGCGATCAATTCCGCGCAGGCCGATCTGCCCTCGGGCATGGGCTCGCCGATGTACCAGAAGGCGAATCCGAACGACGACCCGGTGATCGCCATCGCACTGACCTCGCAGACGCAGTCGGCCGATGAGCTGTACAACGTGGCCGACTCGCTGCTGGCCCAGCGCATCCGCCAGATCAGCGGCGTGGCCTCCGTGGACATCGCCGGCGCGTCGACGCCGGCAGTGCGCGTGGACGTGAACCTGCGGCTGATGAACGCGCTGGGCCTGACCGCCGACGACCTGCGCAACGCGGTGCGCGCGGCCAATGTGACCTCGCCGACCGGCTTCCTCAGCGATGGCAACTCCACCACCGCGATCATCACCAACGATTCGGTGGCCCGCGCTGCGGACTTCGCCAACCTGGTGGTGAAGACCGAAGGCGACGGCCGGGTGATCCGCCTGAAGGACGTCGCCAACGTCTACGACGGCCAGCAGGACGCCTACCAGGCGGCATGGTTCGACCACAAGCCCGCGGTGGTCATGTATGTGTTCACCCGCGCCGGCGCCAACATCGTGGAGACCGTCGACCGGGTGAAGGCGCAGATCCCGACGCTGCGTGACTACCTGCAGCCGGGCACCACGATGACGCCATACTTCGACCGCACGCCGACGATCCGCTCGTCGCTGCACGAAGTGCAGATCACCCTGCTGATCAGCCTGGCGATGGTGGTGCTGACCATGGCGCTGTTCCTGCGCCGGCTCGCCCCGACCCTGATCGCGGCCGTGACGGTGCCGCTGTCGCTGGCCGGCGCCGCACTGGTGATGTATGCGCTGGGCTTCACCCTGAACAACCTGAGCCTGCTGGCGCTGGTGATCGCGATCGGCTTCGTGGTGGACGATGCGATCGTGGTGATCGAGAACATCATGCGCCACCTCGACGAAGGCATGCCGCGCCTGCAGGCGGCGTTCACAGGCGCACGCGAGATCGGCTTCACGATCGTCTCGATTACCGCCTCGCTGGTTGCGGTGTTCATCCCGCTGCTGTTCGCCAGCGGCATGATGGGCGCGTTCTTCCGTGAGTTCACCGTCACCCTGGTGGCGGCGATCGTGGTCTCGATGATCGTCTCGCTGACGCTGACGCCGGCGCTGTGCAGCCGGTTCCTCAGTGCGCACGACCATCGCGCGGCACCCTCGCGCCTGGGCCGCTGGCTGGACGCCGGCCACGAACGCATGCTGCGCATCTACACGGTGTTCCTCGATTTCTCCCTGCGCCACGCGTTGCTGCTCTCGCTCACGCCGCTGATCCTGATCGGCGTGACCGTCTTCCTGTTCGGCGCGGTGAAGAAGGGCGCCTTCCCGCCACAGGACACCGGGCTCATCTGGGGCCGCGCCAACTCCAGCGCGACCGTGTCCTTCGAGGACATGGTCAACCGCCAGCGCCGCATCACCGACATGCTGATGGCCGACCCGGCGGTGAAGACCGTCGGCGTGCGCCTGGGCAGTGGCCGCCAGGGTTCCAGCGCGCAGTTCAATGTCGAACTGAAGTCACGCAAGGAAGGCCGCCGCGAGACCACCGCGCATGCGCTGGCGCGACTGAGCGCCAAGGCCGACCGCTATCCCGACCTGCAGCTGCGGCTGCGCGCCATCCAGGATCTGCCCAGCAACGACGGCGGCGGCTCCAGCCAGGGCGCGCAGTACCGCATCTCGCTGCAGGGCAACGATCTGGCGGCGCTGCAGGAGTGGTTGCCGAAGCTGCAGGCGGAACTGAAGAAGAATCCCAAGCTGCGCGATGTCGGCACCGACGTGGACAACGCCGGCCTGCGCCAGAACATCGTGATCGACCGCGCCAAGGCCGCGCGACTGGGCGTCTCGGTCGGTGCCATCGACGGTGCGCTGTACGGTGCATTCGGCCAGCGCCAGATCTCGACGATCTACTCGGACATCAACCAGTACAGCGTCGTGGTCAATGCCCTGCCTTCGCAGACGGCGACCCCCACCGCACTGGACGAGGTCCATGTGCGCGCAGGCAATGGCGAGATGGTGCCGATCACTGCGGTGGCCACCCAGGTACCGGGGCTGGCGCCTTCGCAGATCACGCATGAGAACCAGTACACGACGATGGACCTGAGCTACAACCTCGCCCCCGGCGTCAGCATGGGCGAGGCAAAGGCGATCATCGATGCGACCGTGGCCGGCATGCGCATGCCGGGCGACATCCGCCTGGCCGACGATGCGGGCTTTGGCTTCAATTCCGATCCCAGCGACATGCTGATCCTGGTATTGGCGGCGATCCTGACCGTGTACCTGGTGCTGGGCATGCTGTACGAAAGCCTGATCCATCCGGTGACGATCCTGTCCACGCTGCCGGCGGCAGGCGTAGGCGCGCTGCTGGCCCTGTTCGGTACCAACACCGAGCTGTCGGTCATCTCGATGATCGCGCTGGTGCTGCTGATCGGCATCGTCAAGAAGAACGCGATCATGATGATCGACTTCGCGCTGGTGGCGCAGCGCGAGCACGGGCTGACCCCGCGCGAGGCCGCACGCGAGGCCAGCATCGTCCGCTTCCGGCCGATCATGATGACCACGATGGTGGCCATCCTGGCTGCGGTTCCGCTGGCGATCGGCCTGGGCGAAGGGTCGGAGCTGCGCCGGCCGCTGGGCATCGCGATGATCGGTGGCCTGCTTTTCTCGCAGAGTCTGACCCTGCTCAGCACGCCGGCCCTGTACGTGATCTTCTCCTGCCTGGCCGAGCGTTGGCGGGCGCGGCGCGCGCGCAGGCGCGAGGCGAAACTGCTCAAGCGCGCGCAGCGCGCCTAGCCTCGGTAGCGCCGGGCCACGCCCGGCGCGCCGCTACCACCCGGGCGACGCTCACGGTTTGACGCGCTGTAACGAAAAGAGAACAATTCGCAACCAGCCATGGTCCTGCGCCCCTGCGGCGCCCCGCTCCCAGTTCACGGACAGCCTGCGTGATCCCAGCCACTGCCTCTTCCCCCAACCATGGGTGGATGGCCTGTGGCCGTCCGCCGAGGAATCCGATCGATGCCTTCGTTCCGCACCCCGCGCCTGGCCCTGCTGGCCGCCGCCCTGTCCACCGCCTGCGCAGCCCATGCGCAAGCCCAGGCTGATGCCCGCAGCGCCACCGACCTGGACGCCATCAAGGTGGTCGGCGAACGCACCCACACCGAAGCCGGCGCGCTGGGTGACCGTGCCCTGCGCGATACCCCGTTCGCCATTACTGCGGTCGGCCGCGAACAGCTCGAGCAGCGCCAGGTCGTATCGCTGGGCGAAGCCTTCCTGTTCGATCCATCGGTCACCACCCAGGTAAGCGCCTACGCCAGCGGCTGGAGCTCGCCCATCCGCAACCGCGGCATCGATCTGAACTACGACAGCTACCGCGTGAACGGTCTGCAGGTGTCCTCGTGGGGCACCGAATGGCCGCTGGAAGTGATGGAACAGGTGGACCTGCTGAAGGGCCCCGGCGGCTTCCTGTACGGCTTCGGCGCGCCCGGCGGCATCGTCAACTACATCACCAAGAAGCCGACCGATACCCCCACCTTCTCGGCGCAGCTGGGCTGGCGCGAACAGGCCATCATCAGTGGTGGTGTCGATGCCGGTGGCCGCTTCGGCAACGAAGATATGTTCGGCTATCGCTTCAACGCGTATCAGGAGAAGGGCGAAACCTTCAACGGTGGCCATGTCGACCGCAAGGTCGGCGCGCTGTCGCTGGACGCGCGCCTGAGCGATGCGCTCACCTGGACCTTCGACGGCGTGTTCCAGTCGCGCGACCTGAGCGAAGAGTCGCCGCAGTACTACTTCATCGGCATGACCTCGCTGCCGCGGCCGATTGCCGGCGACGTCGACAACAGCGTGCCGGGCACCTACTACGATACCCGTTCCAGCCTGCTGTCCACGGCGTTCACCTGGCAGATCAACAGCGGCTGGAAGGCCAGCCTGAGCTACGGCGTCACCACCTCCTGGAACGACGTCAACAAGATCTTCGCCTACATCGACGATCCGAACGGCGACTACAACGTGAATGTGTATGAGCTGGGCGGCAAGAGCCAATGGAAACTGGCGCAGGCGCTGGTGCAGGGCGGCTTCCGCACCGGCCCGCTGCAGCACCAGCTGGTGGCCGGCGTCAGCCACCAGACCGGGCTGGGCTGGGACCGCCCCTACGAGTGGAACACCATTGGTCGCGCCAACCTGTACCAGCGTTCGGCCATCCGCCACGACGCGGTGGGTTCGCGGGTGATGACCCGCGGCGATGAAACCGTGCAGCAGGCCGTATTCGCCAGCGATACCGTGGACTTCGGCGGGGGCTGGTCGGTGCTGGCCGGCTGGCGCTACAACGACTTCGAGACCAAGGGCCGTTACCACACCTACCCGGTCACCCCGACCTATGCGGTGATGTTCAAGCCCAGCGAGGCCGTGACCCTGTACGCCAGCTACATTGAATCGCTGGAAGCCGGCAGCCGCGTGGGCAACCCCTACATCAACGCCGGTGATGTGCTGGGTCCGACCATCAGCAAGCAGTACGAAGTCGGCGCCAAGGTAGAAGCCTCGCGCTGGAATGCGAACGTGGCCGCATTCCGCCTGGAACGCGGTGCCAACATCGACCAGCCCACCGACGCCGGCCTGCGCCTGGTGCAGGATGGCATCACCCTGTACGAAGGCGTGGAAGCCAGCGCCGACCTGCACCTGACCGATGCGCTGACCGTGGGTGGCGGCGTGACCTGGCTGGACCCGACCTACGACAGGCTGTCGCCCGACAATGCCGCGCAGGAAGGCAACCGCACCGTCGGCGCCGCGCGCTGGAGCGGTGTGCTGCATGCCAGCTACCAGCTGCCGTGGGTCGATGGACTGGAAACCTATGCTGCCGTGCGCTACTACGGCGATGTCTGGTACGACGCCGACAATACCCTGAAGCTGCCCGACTACACCCTGGTCAATGCCGGTGTGGGCTACCGCCTGATGGCGTCGGGGCACCCGGTCACCCTGCGCGCCAGCGTGGAGAACCTGGCCAATCGCAGGTACTGGTCGAACGCGGGCGTCGGCCTGCCGCGCACCTTCGCGGTGAGCGTGCGCTGGGAGATGTAACCCGGCTTGTGCGGGTGCGGACCGTGGGTCCGCACATTGAACACCGCACCCACGCGCACACCGCCATAATGGAGGCAATCCGCCGCCCGAGCCTGCATGTCCGCGTCCCATTCCCGCCTCAGCCGCCTGTGGGCACACGAGAAAGCCAGCTATGGCCTGCGCGTGTTCATCGCCCTGTCGGCTGCGATGGCCGTGTGCTGGCAGCTGGACGCGCTCCCCGCGCTGCCCGGGGCGTTCCTTGGCATCATCGCCAGCGCGATCGCCGAAACCGACGACAACTGGTGGGGCCGCACCAAGGCGGTGCTGCTGTCGCTGCTGTGCTTCTGCATCGCCGCCGCCTCGGTGATCGCGCTGTTCCCGTGGCCGTGGCTGTTCATCGGCGCACTGGCGCTGTCCACCTTCGGCCTGACCCTGCTGGGTGCTCTGGGCGAACGCTACGCCTCCATCGCCCAGGCCACGGTCACCCTGGCCATCTACACCATGATCGGGCTGGAACAGCATGGCGGCGCCGGAGATCTGCCACGTGCCTTGCATGCGGTCAGCCACCTGCTGGCCGGTGCGGTCTGGTATGGCCTGCTGTCCATCGTCTGGACCGCGCTGTTCGCCAACCGCCCGGTGCGCGAACGCGTGGCCCGTCTTTACCAGGAACTGGGCCGCTACCTGCAGCTGAAAGCCGCCTTGTTCGAGCCGGTGCGTGAGGCCGACCTGCAGCGCCGCCAGCTGGACCTGGCCGAACAGAACCGGCGTGTGGTGGGAGCCCTGAACGAAGCAAAGACGGCGATCCTTGCCCGCTTCGGCCGTTCCGGCCGGCCCGGGGTCAACTCCGGCCTGTACCTGCGCCTGTACTACATGGCGCAGGATTTCCACGAGCGCGCCAGCTCCTCGCACTATCCCTATGGCGCACTGGTGGATGCGTTCTTCCACAGCGACGTGCTGTACCGCTGCCAGCGCCTGCTCGATCTGCAGGGGCAGGCCTGCGCGCGTCTGGGCGAAGCCATCCGCCTGCGCCGCCCGTTCGTGTATGGCGAGAGCAACCAGCAGGCCGGACGCGACCTCGCCGACGCGCTGGCCTACCTGCGCGACCAGCAGCGTCCGCAATGGCAGCGCCTGCTCGGTTCGCTGGATCTGCTGGTGCACAACCTGCGCAGCATCGAGCGCCGGCTGCTCGACGCCGAACGCTCCGAGGCCAGCCTGGACAATGTCGACACGCGCCTGCGCGACAGCAACCCGCACACCCTGCGCGAGATGGGGGTACGGCTGCGCCAGCAGCTCACGCCCGGCTCGGTGCTGTTCCGCCATGGCCTGCGCATGGCGCTGGCGCTGATCGCCGGCTTCCTGGCGATCCGCCTGTTCAATGCCCAGAACGGTTCATGGGTGCTGTTGACCATCGTCTTCGTGTGCCGGCCGAACTTCGGCGCCACGCGCCAGCGCCTGGCACAGCGCATCGTCGGCACCCTGGCCGGCCTGGTATTGACCTGGGCGCTGCTGCAGCTGTTCCCACAGCTGCACGTGCAGCTGCTGATCGCCTTGCTGTCGGCGCTGCTGTTCTTCTTCACCCGCACCGATCGCTACCTGGTGGCCTCGGCCGCGATCACGGTGATGGCGCTGACCTGCTTCAACCTGATCGGCGATGGCTTCGTACTGATCGTGCCGCGCATGGTGGACACGATCCTGGGCTGTGCGATCGCTGCGGCGGCCGCCTTCCTGATCCTGCCGGACTGGCAGGGACGTCAGCTGCATCGGGTCCTGTCACGGGTACTGGATACCGCCGCGCGTTACCTGGATGCGGTGCTGGGCCAGTACCGCAGTGGCATGCACGATGACCTGGCCTACCGCATCGCCCGCCGCGACATGCACAATGCCGACGCGGCGCTGTCCACTGCACTGTCGAACATGCTGCGCGAGCCCGGCCATGTACGCCGCAACCTGGATGCCGGCTTCCACTTCCTGGCGTTGTCCAACACCCTGCTCGGTCATCTGTCGGCACTGGGTGCCCACCGCGACCAGGTCGACAGCTACGCCGGCGACCCGCTGGCACTGGCCGCCGGCGACCGGGTGCGCAAGGCGCTGCAGCAGCTGGCCGGCGCGCTGGCCGCACGGCAGGCGGTTGCGGAGGATGACAATGATGCCGACCGCGCAGTCGCTGCGGAGCTGGAGCAGATCGAGGACGTGATGCCACCGAAGCTGCAGTTGATCCGCACCCAGATGGCGCTGGTGCTGCGCCTGCTGCCGAAGCTGCGTGCCGCCGCCAACGAGGCCGTACGCAGCCTGACCTGACCGCCGCCCGGCAGCACTGGATCCGGGCCCGGCCGGCGGGCAGGAATGCTAGGCTGCGCCGGTCAAGGAGATTCCATGTCCGGTCACAACCAGTTCGCCCTGCTGCGCCAGCGCCGCTTCCTGCCGTTCTTCATCGTGCAGGCGCTGGGCGCTTTCAACGACAACGTATACCGGCAGGCCATCATCGGCCTGCTGTTCTACCTGGGCGTGTCCGAAGAGCAGCGTTCGCTGTACACCACGCTGGCGCCGGCGATCTTCATTCTTCCCTATTTCCTGTTCTCGGCATTGGCCGGGCAGATCGCCGACAAACTGGAGAAGTCGCGGCTGATCGTGATCACCACCACGATGGAGATCGTGATCATGTCGCTGGCAGCGATCGGCTTCCTCACCGAGAACCTGCCGTTCCTGCTGGTGGCGCTGTTCTGCACCGGCATGCAGTCGACCCTGTTCGGCCCGGTGAAGTACTCGGTGCTGCCCTCGGTACTCAAACCCGAGGAGCTGACCGGTGGCAACGGGCTGGTGGAGATGGGCACATCGATCTCGATCCTGTCAGG
The DNA here is from genome assembly GCF_030053245.1 of Stenotrophomonas sp. RS-48. NCBI lineage: Bacteria > Pseudomonadati > Pseudomonadota > Gammaproteobacteria > Lysobacterales > Lysobacteraceae > Stenotrophomonas > Stenotrophomonas sp. RS-48. The sequence goes on along the minus strand of NZ_JASGBV010000019.1, from coordinate 60,863 downwards.
GATGATCATCGGCGGCGCCGTGTTCCTGCTGGCCGGCAGCCACGGGCCCGTGTTCGCGGCATCGCTGGTCATCGCCCTGGCGGTCTGCGGCAACATCGCGGCGCGGTTGATTCCCAGGGTCGATGCCGGCGACCCGGGCCTGAAGATCAACTGGAACCCATTGCCGGAGTCGCTGGTGGTGCTGCGCATGGCACGCCAGCAGAAGGCGGTGCGCAACGCGATCCTGGGCGTGTCCTGGTTCTGGTTCATCGGCACCGTGCTGACCTCGCAGCTGCCGAATTATGCGCTGGCCAACCTGGGCGGCGAACCCAAGCTGTACCTGCTGGCACTGGCGCTGTTTTCCATCGGCACCGGCGTTGGCTCGCTGCTGTGCGAGAGGCTGTCGGCGCGCACGGTGGAGATCGGCCTGGTGCCGCTGGGCGCGTTCGGCATGACCGCGTTCCTGCTCGATCTGTACTTCGCCCGCAGCGGTGAGGCCACCGTGCAGGGGCTGAGCATCACCCAGTTCCTGCAGCAGCCCGGCAGTGTGCGCATCGTCATCGACCTTGTCGGAATCGGCCTGTTCACCGGCATCTTCGTCGTTCCGCTGTTCGCCCTGATCCAGAGCCGCACGCCGAAAGCGCAGATGTCACGCGTGTTTGCCGCGTTGAACATCCAGAACTCCGGTTTCATCGTGTCCGCCGCACTGCTGTCGCTGGCCGCGCGCGAACTGCTGCACTGGAGCATCCCGCAGCTGTTCCTGGCGCTGGCGATCGCCAATGCCGTGGTGGCGATCTACATCTTCACCATCGTCCCCGAATTCCTGATGCGCTTCCTGAGCTGGGTGATGGTCCGCACCCTGTACCGGCTGCGCCCGCATGGCATCGAAGCCAATGTGCCGGATGAAGGCGCAGCACTGATCGTCTGCAATCATGTCAGCTACATGGATGCACTGATCCTGTCGGCGACGATTCCGCGCCCCGTACGCTTCGTCATGTACTACAGGATCTTCAACATCCCGGTGATGCGCTGGATCTTCCGCACCGCCAAGGCCATCCCGATTGCCGGGGCTCGCGAGGACGAGGCCTTGATGCAGCGCGCGTTCGAGGAGATCGATGCGGCGCTGGCCGAGGGTGAGCTGGTCTGCATCTTCCCGGAGGGAGCACTCACCCGCGATGGGCAGATGGCGCCGTTCAAATCCGGCGTCGAGAAGATCCTCGAACGCCGGCCGGTGCCGGTGGTGCCGATGGCCCTGCGCGGGATGTGGTCGAGCATGTGGAGCCGGCGCGACAGCCGGCTTGGCCGCATGCGGGTTCCGCGCCGCTTCCGCGCCACCGTCGAGGTGGTGGCGGCGCCTGCCATCGATGGTCGCAGCACCGACGCGCCGGCACTGGAAGCCCAGGTCCGCGCCCTTCGCGGCGATCACGCCTGACGCAATCCCCCCGTTCGCGCGTAGCCGGCCCCCGCCCCACATACGCCAGCGTCAAGCGCCATGCCCGTCATTGCCGGGCTGAAAACGCATACATGCGACGCAGGTTGCGGTAGATTACGCACCCACAGGGGGGAGGTCCGGCCCGTTCACAACGGTCGGCCACCAAGGAATGGAGTCTCACGTTGAATCAACCGCCACCACTCGGCCGTCCGGTCTACATCCCCAACCATCTGGTGTGGGCGATCCTGACGACGCTGTTCTGCTGCCTGCCGTTGGGCGTGGTGTCGATCGTGTATGCCGCCCAGGTCGATGGCCGCCGCGCGGCCGGCGATCTGGCGGGAGCCTATAGCGCGTCACGCAAGGCGGGCTGGTGGGCGGCGGCTTCGGCCGCGGCCCTTCCGGTCCTGTTGCTGTTGTGGTTCGGGCTCTTCGGCGGCCTGGCCGCGCTGGGCGCTCTTTCCGACCATTGATCCACCACCACCCATCAAGGAGCTTGAATCATGAACACCGCTACTCCGCAGGTCCCGAACAACCTGGTCTGGGCGATCCTGAGCACCCTGCTCTGCTGCCTGCCGGTCGGCATCGTGTCGATCGTCTATGCGGCACAGGTCAACGGCAAGCTGGCCGCTGGCGATATCGCCGGTGCCCAGGACTCGTCCGCCAAGGCCAAGAAGTGGGCCATCTGGTCGGCCATCGCCTGGGTCATCATGGTCGTGCTGTACGTGCTGTTCTTCGTCGTGCTCGGTGGCATCGGCGCGATGAGCAACGGCAGCTACTGAGGCCTGCGGACGGATCTGGCGGCGTCCGCGCCGGATCCGTCTTCGCCTGATCGTGTCCGCTCTTCCTTCCCGGCTCGCCCGCTGGGCACCCTTGCTGGCCTCCACCGGCCTGGCCGCAGGCGCGGCCGTGGTGCTGCGCAACGTCAATCCCTACGTGGCCGGCAATCCCCTGCCGGGCTGCCCGCTGTACGCACTCACCGGCCTGTATTGCCCCGGCTGCGGCAGCACGCGCTGCCTTTACTCGCTGGTCCATTTCGATCTGGCCGGCGCGATGGCGATGAACCCGCTGCTGGTCATCAGCCTGCCCCTGCTGCTGCTGATGCTGCTGAACATCGCCGGCGTCCGCCCGCGTGTGCTTGATCCGCTGATGCGGATTCTGGCCAACCCCATGTTCTGGCTGTGGCTGCTGCCCGGTTACGCTCTGCTGCGCAACCTGCCGTGGGCACCGTTCACCGCACTGGCGCCGGTCTAGATTCCCACTTCGCGTCCAGGCGCGTCGCAACGCGTGCTGCGGTCAGGCCGCACGCGCCTGGCCAGCGGCTACGTCACCCAGCCGGCGATCACCAGCACGGCCAGCACCGCCAGCCACAGCAGCAGCATCCGCCACACCAGACTCATGGCATCGCGCAGGTCGGGCAGACGTTGCCAGACCGGCAGCAGGCCCGCCTCGGTGTAGTCATGCGCGTCCTCGCGCAGCTCGGCATTGACGCTGGCCCGCGCCACCGCACCCAGGAATCCGACGCCTCCGACCAGGCGCTCGCCATGCGCTTGCCGCCATGCCTTCCACGCCGTGTCGAAGTTGCCGACCAGTGCCATCGAGAACGCCATCAACTGTGCCACCGGCCATTCGATCCAGCCCAGCAGGCGCTGGGCCACTGCCAGCGGTTCCACCGGTACGCGTGCACGCATCGGGCTTTCGGACATCAGCGCCAGCAGGCGATAGCCCAGCGCGCCCACCGGGCCCAGCAGCAGGAACCAGAACAGCACCGCAAACCAGCGGCGCAGCGCATTGAGTACGGTCGCCTCCACCAGCGAGGGTACCTCCTCGCGCAGGCTGCCACCGGCCGCCTGCAGATGGCGCACGGCCGCCTGCCGGGTCGGTGCGTCATCGGCATCGATGATCGCTTCGATGTCGCGGTCCAGGTCGCGCGGCCCCCAGCACCAGGCCAGAACCGCCACGCCCAGCAGCAACGAGGGCAGCCCGAACAGCACGCCCCGCAGCAGCCAGGCCAGCAGCGCCATCAACACCAGCGGCGGCAGCAGCGCCAGCACCACGCCCATGGGGCCCTGCCAGGCCTTGCCGCCGTGCGCATCCAGCCAGCCCAGCCAGCGCCGGAAGCTGTCAAAGCGGCGCAGCGAGGCGGCAGCGGCCGGGGCGACATGGCCCAGGGCCAGTGCAACCAGCACGGCAGCCAGAGTGGTGAACATGGCAGGTCTCCCTACGAAACAAGGCGCTCGGCGTCGCTACCTTACCCGTCGCGACGCCGCCATCAGCGGTCTGCCGCACTGTAACCCGGGCCGTGTTCAGGTGGCGGCAATGGTCGCCGCCGTTCTGACAGGCCGGTGCGGTCTTCAACCCCGCTGTTGGCGATACCAGTGCTCGATCAGCCCCCGCGAAATCGAGATCGGCAGCGACAGGCGGATGCCCTGGCCATCATCTTCGACATCACGTGCCAACGCCGCGCCCACCTCGTCGGCACTGAACCAGCGCGCATCCTCCAGTTCGCCATCCACGGTCGGCACATCGTCCTGCGCCTGCGCGCGGAACCCCACCATCAGCGCGCCCGGGAACGGCCAGGGCTGTGAACCGAGATACTGGCAGGCAGTGATGCGCACCCGGCTCTCCTCGTGCACTTCCCGCACCACGGTCTGTTCGAAGGTCTCGCCCGGCTCGACGAAACCCGCCAGTACCGAATAGCGGCGCGGCGCCCAGTTGGACTGCCGCCCCAGCAGCAACCGGCCCTGGTTTTCCACCGCGACGATCACCGCCGGGTCCACCCGGGGATAGTGTTCGGTCGCGCACTGCCCGCAGCGGCCAACGAAGCCACCGCGGGCAAAGGCCACCGCCCCCCCGCAGACGCCGCAGAAGCGCGTGCGCGAATGCCAGTAGGACATGCCGCGTGCGTAGCTGAAAGCGGTCGCATCGGCCACCGGCCACAGCAGTGCCGCCTGGCGCAGGTCGAGCCGGCCAGGCGCAGTGACGGCAACCGCGGACGCTTCCACCGAGAACCAGGCCTGCTCACCCCGCAGACCCAGGAAGATCGCGGCACCGGGGCCGCCCCCGATGTCGGCGCCGGTCAGCGCCAGTGGCTGGTCATCAGCACCGGTGAAGGCACTGCCGTCCTGGTCAAGCACGAGAACCCGCGCATCCGGCCACAGGCGTGCCAGCACATCGGCATCTTCGCGCAGGGCATCGGCGCGCTCCAGCGGTTCGCCAATGAAGGCGAAACCGGACAGCGGCGAAAGAATATTGGACATCCAGCAAGCCTGCCGCCATTCGATGCGGGTGGCAAGGTCGGCGCTGTGCGCATTCTGCTGTGAGGTGTGGAGACCGCTCGACACACCTGGCGCGGAGCGCAGGCCCCGCGCCCTGCCATCACATGCTGAAGCTGCTGCCGCAACCGCAGGTGGTCTTCGCGTTCGGATTGCGGATCACGAACTGCGCGCCGGTCAGGCTCTCGGTGTAATCCACTTCAGCCCCCATCAGGTACTGCAGGCTGAGCGGGTCGACCAGCAGGGTCACCCCGCTGGTCTGTACCGCCAGATCGTCCTCGGCACGGTTCTCGTCGAACTCGAAACCGTACTGGAAGCCCGAACAGCCGCCACCCTCGATATACACACGCAGCGCCAGATCGGGGTTGCCCTCTTCCTGGATCAACGACTTGACCTTGGAGGCCGCTGCTTCGGTGAAGTTCAGCGGCCGCTCCAGCGACTGGTAATCGGGCGCGGCCGCCGTGGGGGCGCCGGGCAGGGAGACTAGCGTGCTCATGGCATCAGCATGGGGGCACCGGCGGTGGCTTTCAAGCCATCGCTTCGGCCAGCTTGCGTCGGGCCGCGGTGTCGCCCTTGCCACTGGCGGGATCCCCGCTTTCGGGTGCAGGCAGGGCCGCCAGCGGTGCGCTGGCATGGATCAGGCGTCCATTCAGCTGGGCCCCGGCGTTCATCTCCACCACCTCGTAGTGGACATTGCCGTTGACCCGCGCGCTCGGGGTCAGTTCGACCTTTTCGGTGGCGTGGACATCCCCCTCCAGGCGGCCGCTGATGACCACCACCTGGGCACGGATCTCCCCTTCGATCACGCCATGCTCGGCGAGCGTCAGGGTCGCGGTGCTGGCGCCTTCGGCGGCGATCACCTTGCCATGGATGCGACCTTCCACGTACAGGCCACCACTGAACTCCACATCACCGCGGATCACCACCTGGTTGCCGATCAGGGCATCCACCACCAGCTGGCCGTCACGGTTGGATTTGCTGTTTCCGAACATCTGCCTACTCCCCTTTGCTGGCCGGCGCGCCGGCCTGTTTCCAGTCGAATACCTGGGTGGCGCCCCCCGCACCACTCCCCAATGTCACCCGCACGCGTTGCGGAGTGAAGTCAGCCGGCAGCATCACGCTGCCGGTGAGCTGCTGGAAGTACCGGAACGAATAGTCCTGTCCCGGCACCTTGCTGCGCTGGTGCAGATCATCCCAGCTGATCGTGGCCAGCTTGCCGTTCTTCACGCCTTCCACGGTGAAACGCATCTGCCCCTGGCTGATGGCCCCGCGGTTGAGGTTCTGGGTCAGCACGGCGGTGTACTGCCAGGTGCCGGCCGATTCCGGGCTGAACTCGATCGAGTGGGTGTTCAGGCCCTTGCGCTGGCTGGTCGAACCGACCAGGCGCTCATAGAAGGCGACGTCCGCGCGCAACCCGGCGATCTCTTCGTCGCGCTCGGCGAGCGAGGACTGCACTTCGTTGTTGGCGGCGCGGCTGATGCGGTCGGAGGCTTCCAGCGTGGCCTGCTTCTGGCGCAGTTCGGTCAGCTGCGCCTGCAGGCTCTCGGCACGCTTCTCGGCCGCCTGCAACCGTTGTCCCTGCTCGCCACGCGGCGCCCCCATCCAGCAGCCTCCGATCGTGGCCAGCACCAGGCTGAGCAGCCAGATGCCTCCAATCACCCACAGGCGACGGCGGTCCGCGGGCGGATGTGACGCGCCGGGCAGGCGGACCTGCACGCGCATGGGAGGACGGTTGGTCATGGGTAGATCCCGTGGCATCGCGGGCGCGACACCGGCACGGCCCGTGTGGCAAACGACGGGCTAGTGTATGACAGGATCGGCGGGATTCCTGCGCTGGAGGCGACCGAGGTCTGTGGCGTTCAGGCACGCCATCGTCGATAGTGTGGCCCCTCGCACAGTTCCGCCATCGGAGCATCGCCATGACCGAAGCCCACCTGTTCGTGATCGGCATCCTGCTGGCCTGGCTGGCCGGCATCCGTGTCTACCTCACCGTCTTCGGTGTCGGCCTGGCCGGCCTGCTGGGCTGGGTCGACCTGCCGCCCGCCCTGCAGGCGACCGAGTCGTGGTGGGTGCTGGGTACCTCAGCGGCGCTGGCCGTGACCGAGTTCTTTGCCGACAAGATTCCCGGCGTGGATTCGGTCTGGGACCTGGTGCAGACCCTTGCCCGGGTCCCCGCCGGCGCCTTCCTCGCCGCCGCCACCCTGTCGCCGGATGGGCAGCTGGGTACCGGTGCGCTCGCTGCCGGCGCCGGCGTAGCCCTGGCCAGCCATGGCCTGAAGGCGGGCACCCGTGCCCTGCTCAACACCTCGCCGGAGCCGGCCAGCAACTGGGTCGCCTCGATCGCCGAAGACACCGTGGTGGTTGGCGGCTTGGCATTGGCCCTGGCACACCCCTGGATCGCGCTGGTCGTGGTGCTGGCATGCAGCCTGGCCGGCGCATTGCTGGTCTGGCTGGCATGGCGCGCTCTGTGGCGCGGCGTGCGTTGGCTTGCCCGTGCCGGCAACGGCACTGACCGGCAACAGCCACGCACCAGATGAACGCCGGGCGTGTCGCATAATGGCTGCGATCATCAGGAGCCCCCATGGCCGCAATTGAATCCCCCGCAGGCGTCCGCCCGGGTCGCGCTGAAACGCCACCGGCCGATCATTGGCAACGCTGGGCCACTGCGGTGGTGGACGCGGGTGCCTCCCCATCGGTTCCGTCCAGCGTCGCTGACAGTGGGCCTGCCTCCGGCGGTGCTCCACCGCCGCTGCCGGGCGTCACCTCACAGCCCGAGGCGGGCAACCACGACCCGGCACCGGCGCCGGCGGATTCACCGTACCGCGTGCTGATCGTCGAGGACGACCGTGCGCAGGCCCTGTTCGCGCAGAGCGTGCTGCACGGCGCCGGCATGCAGGCCATCGTGCTCAGCGATGCCGAAGGCGTCCAGCAATCGATCAAGGACCATCGCCCTGACCTGATCCTGATGGACCTGCACCTGCCCGGCCTGGACGGCATGCGGCTGACGGCGATGATTCGCCAGCAGCCCGGCCTGCAGTTGCTGCCCATCGTGTTCCTCAGCGGCGATCCCGATCCGGAGCGCCAGTTCGAAGTGCTCGACAGCGGTGCCGACGACTACCTGAGCAAGCCGATCCGGCCGCGGCACCTGATCGCGGCGGTCGCCAACCGCATCCGCCGTGCCCGCGCGCAGGCGGCAACCTTGCCCGGCGCCTCCGGCACGCCGGCCACCAGCAATCCTGAAACCGGCCTGCCGACGCGCCATCATGTGCTGCAGCAGCTCAACGCCGCCCTGGCCCACCATGATCGTGGCGGCCTGTTCTTCATCGAGGTGGCCAGCGCGCTGGGCCTGCGCGAGCGCTATGGCTACGCTGCGTTCGAACGGCTGATGGTGCAGGCCGGACAGCGCTTGGCCGAAGCCGGCCATCCGCACCTGCTGGCGCGCCTGAACGACAACAGTTTCCTGCTGCTGGCGCGTGATGCCGATGAGGACAGGCTGGAGAGCGTGGCCGCCACCCTGCGCGAGCAGCTCTCCGCGAGGGCCTTCGTGATCCGCGATGACGAATCGGTGCACCTGCGTGGCGTGGTCGGCTATGCACCGCTGTCGCCCGGCTTCGAGGATGCCGCCAGTGCGCTGGAAGCCGTCGAGCGCACGACCCTGCAGGCGCGCCTGCTCAGTGCCGGCGTGGCCGGCCACGTGCATCGGCAGGCCATCAGCGAACAGGAGCATCTGGCCCTGCTGGAAGGCCAGCTGGAACTGGCCTACCAACCCATCGTCGCCGTCGCCGGTGGAGGCAGCGCGCAGTACCAGGTCCTGCTGCGGCTGCGCCAGGCCGACGGCACCGTGCTGACCGCCGGCCAGGTGATTCCGGCCGCCGAAGCCGCCGGCCGCATCGCCGACCTCGACCAGCAGGTGCTCGATCATGCGCTGGGCCTGCTGGATCTGTACCGGCATGCCACCCAGCCGCTCAATCTGTTCGTCTCGCAGTCGCTGCGTACCCTGCAGCGCGACGCCTTCGCCGACTGGCTGCTGGAGTCGCTGCAGCAGCGCGACCTGCCAGGCAGTGCGCTGGTCATCGACGTGCGCCTGCCTGATGCGCTGATCCACACCGTGCCGCTGCAGCAGTTCTGTCAGCGCATGGCGCAGGCCGGCGTGCGCTTCTGCCTGAGCCAGTTCGAGCCCGGCAACGATGCCGACGCGCTGCTGGGCCAGCTGCCGCTTTCGTTCGTACGCATGGCTGCACGCTTCTCCAGCAGCCACGCCAATCCAGGCACGCGCGAAGAACTGCGCAGGGCGATCGAGCGGGCGCACGGCGCCGGTCTGCAGATCATCGGGCAGCAGATCGAAGATCCGCAGGCAGCGGCCGCGATGTGGGTGGGAGGGGTCGACTACATCCAGGGCAACATGGTGCAGTCCGCCGGCAGCGACCTGAACTTCGACTTCCACAACGCGGTGCTCTGACATGCCGCTGTGGGCGGTTCTGCTGGTGGCCCTGGCCGTGGCGGCCATCGCGCTGCTGCTGGCGGGGCTGCGCCTGCGCACGCGCAGCCAGGCGCTGGCCGCACTGCAACGGGATCGTGCCGCGCTGGCCAGCGAGCGCGACCAGCTGCGCCGCACCACCGAGCGCCAGGGCCAGCTCGAACAGCAGTTGCTGCAGGCCAAGCAGGCGGCCGAGGCCGCGGTGCTGGCCAAGGGCGAGTTCCTGGCCACGATGAGCCACGAGATCCGCACGCCGCTCAACGGCATCCTGCCGATGCTGGAGCTGATCGCGCGTGGCCCGCTGGGCGAGGACCAGCGGCAGATGCTGGCCACCGCATCGGCCAGCTCGCAGCAGCTGCTGCGTATCGTCGACGACATCCTCGATTACTCGCGGTTGGAAGCACAGGCACTGGAGCTGGAGATCACCAGCTTCAATCTGCGCGAGCTGCTCGACGCCGTGGTGCAGCTGATGCAGCGCGCTGCCGACGCCAAGGGACTGGCACTGGTGCTGCAACTGGATCCGACGGTCCGCCTTCCCGTGCGCGGCGATCCGGTGCGCCTGCGGCAGGTGCTGAGCAACCTTCTGGCCAATGCCATCAAGTTCACGGCACGCGGCCAGGTGCAGCTGCGCGTGCAACGGCTGGGCGAAGGTCCGGCCCAGCACCAGTTGCGCTTCGAAGTGATCGACACCGGCATCGGGATCGACGAGGCCCAGCAGGCTCGCCTGTTCCAGTCCTTCAGCCAGGCCGATGCGTCAACCACCCGCATCTATGGTGGCACCGGCCTGGGCCTGGCCATCTGCAAACGCATCATCGACCTGATGCACGGCCACATCGGCGTCCAGTCGACCCCCGGCCAGGGCGCCCGCTTCTGGTTCGAGATTCCGTTGTTGAAGGTTCCCGGCGACCTGCCGGCGATGGCACGCCCACCGGCCACCCTGCTGCTGTTCAGTGCCGACAGCCACCTGCAGGCGCGCATCGAACGCATTGCCGCCCATCACGAGCTGCAGGTGCAGGTCATCGACGGGATGGACGCGCTGGCCGAGCGGCTGCGAGCCGTGCCCCGCCCCGGGCACGCTGCGCCGGCCTGGCTGCTGATCGATGCGCCTGCGCGCCGCAGCGGCGGAACCCGCCTGCGGCAGGCGCTGGCTGCGCGCGGTGAGGACGACACGCTGCAGGTGCTGTGGCTGCAGGACAAGCCGCTGCCCGCGCAGGAGCGCCATCGCCAGCTGCCGGTCGCCTTCGAGGATGCCGCCCTGCACGCCCTGCTTGCCACGCCCACCGCCAGCGCGCGCCCGTCCGCCTGGCTGGCTGCCGCCGAAGAGGGCCAGGCACCGGCTGCCCTGCCAGCGCTCGGTCTACGCGTGCTGCTGGTGGAGGACAACACGGTCAACCGCATGGTGGCCGAACACCTGCTGCGGGTATTCCAGTGCGAGGTCCGCAACGCCGCCGATGGCGAGCAGGCACTGGTCGCGCTGCGCGAAGGCGGTGTGGACGTAGTGCTGATGGACTGCCAGATGCCGGTGCTGGACGGTTACGCCGCGACGCGCCAGTGGCGCGAGGAAGAGATCGCAGCCGGAGGCCGGCGCCTGCCGATCATCGCCATGACCGCCAATGCCATGGCCGGCGATCGCGAACGCTGCCTGCGATCAGGCATGGACGATTACCTGTCCAAACCGATCGCACGCGACACGCTGCACGCGCTGCTGCTGCGCTGGGGCCACAAAGCCCTCCCCACGCCGCCGGTGCCGGCGGCTGCAGCGAAGGCCGTGGCGGCACCTGTCGCCCACCCGGTTCTGGACCGGAACGTGCTGGACGAGCTGCAGGCGGTCATCGGTGATGCCGCCACGCAGATCGTATCGGTGTACCTGGAAGACGCACCGGCGATGGTGCAGGCGCTGCAGCAGGCGGCGCAGGACCACGATGGCCAGCGCCTGCAGGCAGTCGCGCACAGCCTGAAGTCCTCCAGCGCGAATGTCGGCGCGATGTCGCTGTCGGCGGTCGCACAGCGGATCGAGCACGAGGCCCGCGCCGGCAGTCTGCAGCGCCCCGCCGTTGCGGTTGCGCTGCTGGTGGCCGAATTCGCCCGGGCACGGGTGGCGCTGGGCGGGTACCTGGCACAGCATCGCGCCGGCCAGGCGGGCTGACTCACTCTTCGAGCTTGCTCAGCAGGTACTTCGGTTCGCCGATGCGCTCGATCAGGTCCAGCTGCGTTTCCAGCCAGTCGATATGCTCTTCCTCCGAATCGAGGATCTTCACGAACAGCTGGCGGCTCACATAGTCGCCGACCGAATCGGCATAGGCCACCGCCTCGCGCAGGGTGACCACGCCATCACGCTCGAGCGAGAGGTCACACTGCAGGATCTCGGTCGGGTTCTCGCCGATGCGCAGCTTGCCCAGCGCCTGGAAGTTCGGCAGTCCTTCAAGGAACAGGATGCGGTCGGCGAGCATGTCGGCATGCTTCATCTCGTCGATCGATTCCTTGTACTCATGCTCTGCGAGTTCCTTGATGCCCCAGTTCTTCAGCATCTTGGCGTGCAGGAAATACTGGTTGATCGCGGTCAGCTCGTTGTAGAGGACCTTGTTGAGGAATTCGATGACCTTGGTGTCGCCCTTCATGGGGATACTCCTGCACGCTGAAAACGCAGGCACTTTACCGCCTTGCGTGCGGTCGTGAAGGAACGCGAATCGTGCGCATTGGCCTGTGCGGCCGCACGTGAGGGATGCGCAGGCGCGGTATCAACGCACCGCGGAAAAGACAGTCAGGCGACCTGGGCCAGACCGAGTACCGGCAACGGCAGATCGTGGGTGGCACGTGCCTTGGCCAGCAGCTCGCCGGCCATGTCCAGACAGGACCCGCAGGTCGCGCCGCATCCGGTGCGCATGGTCAGCTCGGCCACCGACGTCACGCCATGGCTGGCGGCTTCGCGGATCTGGTGGTCGGTGACTCCGTTGCAGATGCAGACGTACACGGGCGGGAACCGGGCTGACAGGCCAGAAGCGGCCTGGTCGCTATTCCAATGGAAACGAGAATGGTTGTCAATCAGAGACCTGAACCATTCTCGATACCGTTCAGGCGGTCAGCTCGTCGGTCCTTCCTGCGCCTTTTTTGGCCAGTAGCCCCTGCTGCGCGGCCGCTTGCGCGGACGGTCGTGGCCCGCGGTGTTGCCGGGCATCCACGCTTCCGCTGCGCTCTTCGGCATGGCAGTGACGCCCTGCCCCGCCACCCCGCGCGCCAACGGCGCCAGGTGTCGCAGCGCGCGCGCGTAGACGCCGCGCTTGAACATCACCACATGCTCCACCGGGTACCAGAAATCCACCCAGCGCCAGTGGTCGAACTCCGGCGAATCGGTATGGTCCAGGCACACATGGGATTCGTCACCGGTCAGGCGCAGCAGGAACCAGACCTGCTTCTGGCCGATGCAGACCTGCCGTTCATTGCGGCGGACAGCCCGCGCCGGCAGCTTGTAGCGCAGCCAGCCGGGCGTTGCCCCCAGCACTTCCACGTGCTCAGGCAGCAGGCCGGTCTCTTCCTGCAGTTCGCGATACATGGCCTCGACGGGCGTCTCGTCGGTGTTCATCCCACCCTGCGGGAACTGCCAGCCATCCCGGCGCACGCGTCGTGCCCAGAACACCTGCCCGTCCTGCCGCATCAGCACGATGCCGACGTTCGGTCGATAGCCGTCCGGATCGATCACGATGCGGACTCCTAAAAAAATCTACTGGTCAGGACTATCCCACGCCACCTGTCAGGCGACAAGCGCGGCACAAATGTGTTGACAGTCCCGCGGCGTATCCGCAGAATAGCGGGCTCACCAAGGCTATGTAGCTCAGCCGGTTAGAGCACAGCACTCATAATGCTGGGGTCGGTGGTTCGAGTCCACCCATAGCCACCATGCTGAAGTTGTTTTTCAGCGTGAAAAGTGAGAAAATAGTTACACGATACATTGCCCCGTCGCCAAGCGGTAAGGCACCTGACTCTGACTCAGGCATTCGGTGGTTCGAATCCATCCGGGGCAGCCAAATTAAACGCAGAAGGCCAGATCGAAAGATCTGGCCTTCTGCGTTTCTGGGCTCCGCGGGGGCTCCCCTCCAGAGAGAACCCCGGGGTTGTTCGCAGGAATGGGCCCTGACCCCACTCTCTCCAATGCACAACCCCGAAACGGCAAAAGCCCGGCCAAAGCCGGGCTTCTGCTTTTTCCAACCAGCGGGCTCCCGGAGGAGCCCAGCCAGGCGCAGTGGATCAGCGCTTGGAGAACTGGGTGGCGCGACGGGCCTTGTGCAGACCGACCTTCTTACGCTCGACTTCACGGGCGTCACGGGTCATGAAGCCAGCCTTGCGCAGCTCGGACTTCAGGGTTTCGTCATACTCGACCAGCGCACGGGCGATGCCCAGACGGATCGCACCGGCCTGGCCGGTGGTGCCGCCGCCGGTGGCGGTGACCAGGATGTCGAAGCTTTCGGTGTTCTTGGTCAGCTCGAGCGGCTGGCGCACGATCATGCGCGCGGTCTCACGACCGAAGAACTCGTCCAGCGGACGGCCATTGACGGTGATGTTGCCCGAACCCTTGCGCAGGAACACGCGAGCGGTGGAGGACTTGCGGCGGCCAGTGCCGTAGTTTTGAGTGATAGCCATGATTAGATATCCAGAACCTGCGGCTGCTGTGCGGCGTGCGGATGCTCAGTGCCGGCGTAGACCTTGAGCTTGCGGTACATCTGGCGACCCAGCGGGCCCTTCGGCAGCATGCCCTTCACGGCGATCTCGATCACGCGCTCCGGGTGGCGCTCCAGCGCCTGGGCCAGGGACTCGGTCTTCAGGTTGCCGATGTAACCGGTGAAACGGTGATACATCTTGTCCTGCAGCTTCTTGCCGGTGACGGCAATCTTTTCTGCATTGATGACGACCAGGTAGTCGCCGGTATCAACGTGCGGGGTGTAGACCGGCTTGTGCTTGCCACGCAGACGGCGGGCCAGCTCGGTGGCGAGACGGCCCAGGGTCTTGCCCTCGGCGTCGACGAGGTACCAGTCGCGCTGGACGGTCTCGTTCTTGGCAGTGAAAGTGCTCATGAAGAACTCTAGGTTAGGTCGGGCTCATTGCGGCGAAGGACTCGCCGGAACTCTGCCACGCGTTGTGAAAGGTGAAGCGCAAGGGGCGGGATTGTACGCAGGTCCAGGCCCCGGCGCAAGCCGCCCCCTGTCCCGGGTTGGCAGGGGCGCGGGCGCGGGCGAGAATCGGCGGGTCTCCCGCCCCACCGTATCGCCATGACCGTGCTCCGCCAGACCACCCCGCTGGACCACCTGCTGACCGAAGCCCAGCGCGCCCTGGACACGGTGTTCGGCAACCCGCCGGCCAGCCGCCCCTATCCGGCGGTGGACACCGACGAGCCGGGCATGGACGCCCGCCAGCGCCGCCATGCGGCCGGGCTGATGCGGATCAACCACGTCGGCGAGGTCTGCGCGCAGGGCCTGTATTTCGGCCAGGCCGCCGTGGCCCGCGACCCGGCCACCCGCGAGCATCTGCTGGAGGCAGCGCAGGAGGAAACCGACCACCTGGCGTGGTGTGCCACCCGCCTGGCCGAACTGGACAGCCGGCCGAGCCTGTTCAACCCGCTCTGGTACGCAGGCAGTTACACCATCGGCACCCTGGCCGGGCTGCGCGGTGATGGCTGGAACCTGGGTTTTGTCGTCGAGACCGAACGCCAGGTAGAGGCCCACCTGGATGAGCATCTGGTCGATCTCCCGGCCGCCGACCTGCGCAGCCGCGCGGTCATCGAAGTGATGAAGCAGGACGAGGCCCGGCATGCGGACCATGCCGAGCAGGCCGGCGCCCGCCGCCTGCCCTTCCCGATTCCGGGGGCGATGGCGCTGGCCTCGAAGGTGATGAAGACCATCGCGTACCGCCTCTGAACGGCCGCCGCGCATGGCCCGGCGCTGCCGGCAACGCGGCATCGGACGCCTCAGCGCCGGCTCAGTTCGGCGACACCAGCTTCAGGCCGATCACACCGGCGACGATCAGGCCCACGCAGGCCAGGCGGGCCGGTGAAGCACTGTCGTTGAACAGGTAGATGCCCAGCACTGCCACGCCCATGGCCCCGATGCCGGTCCAGATGGCATAGGCCGTGCCGACCGGAATGCTCTTCATGGCCTGGCTCATCAGGTACAGGCTGATCAGCGCGGAAACGACCGTGGCGGCCGTGGGCAGTGGCTTGCTGAAGCCTTCGGAGTACTTCATTCCAAGCGCGAAGCCGATCTCGAACAGGCCGGCCAGCAGCAGGTAGATCCAGGGCATGGGTGGGGTCCTTACCTAGTGGTTGAAAAACGAAAACGGCCCGGTGTCTTCACACCGGGCCGTAGGTCGGTACATCGCCGTGGAACTATGAATTGCGCAGCACGCAGGTTCCACGGGGCGGGTCGTCCCGCCTGGGTGACGATGCCTGCCGGCATCGCACAGGGGTGTTACTCGGACAGGTTGCGACCGTGGAACAGCTCTTCGATCTCGCGCTTGAGCAGCGCCTCGATCTTCATGCGTTCCTTGAACGACAGGTTCCTGGCCTTTTCCTCGAACAGGTACTGATCCAGGTCGAAGTCCTTCAGGTGCATCTTCGTGTGGAAGATGTTCTCCTGGTAGACGTTGACGTCGAACATCTCGTAACGCGACTTGATGTTCTTGGCCAGGAAGTTCTGGATCGAATTGATCTTGTGATCGATGAAGTGCTTCTTGCCCTTCACATCGCGGGTGAAGCCACGGACGCGGTAGTCCATGATCACGATGTCCGATTCCAGGCTCTCGATCAGGTAGTTCAGGGCCTTCAGCGGCGAAATGACGCCACAGGTGGCTACGTCGATGTCCGCGCGGAACGTCGCGATGCCTTCCTGCGGATGGGTTTCCGGGTAGGTATGGACGGTGATGTGGCTCTTGTCCATGTGCGCGACCACGGCGTCGGAGATCAGCTCCTTGCCCGCCAGCTTCTTGTCGATCACCGGCTCTTCGGAGATCAGGATGGTCACCGAAGCACCCTGCGGATCGTAGTCCTGGCGGGCCACGTTCAGGATGTTGGCGCCGATGATCTCGGCGACATCGGTCAAGATTTGAGTCAGCCTGTCGGCGTTGTACTCTTCATCGATGTATTCAATGTAACGCTGACGCTCCTCTTCGGTGCGCGCGTAACACACGTCATAGATGTTGAAGCTCAGCGCCTTGGTGAGGTTGTTGAAACCCTGCAACCTCAGGCGAGGCAACGGCTTGACCACGGCGGTCGATTCCTGTGTAAGAAGAGAAAGGGTGAATTATGGGGCAAACCGCCCCCGGGGGGAACGTGAAGACGCAAGAGTTCTGGCACACTGTTTGCCCTTAACAATTGCGCTGGTTAAGCTCCGCTATCGACCCCGTGAATCCGTTCATGCGCAGAGGGAGCGCCCCTATCGTGTCAACCGTGCGCCTAGCTAGCAGTCCACTGGCCCTGGATATCGCAACAATCGATCGTTTCCTGGCGCACAGCCACAGGCGGCGATATCCCACCCGGACCGACGTCTTCCGACCAGGAGACCCGGCGGGAACCCTGTATTACGTCATCAGCGGCTCGGTTTCGATCATGGCCGAGGAAGATGACGATCGTGAGCTGGTGCTGGGCTACTTCGGTGCCGGCGAGTTCGTCGGCGAGATGGGCCTGTTCGTGGAATCGGACCGCCGAGAAGTGATCCTGCGGACCCGCACCGCCTGCGAGCTGGCCGAGATCAGCTACGAGCGCCTGCATCAGCTGTTCCTTGGCCCGCTGTCGGCCGACGCCCCGCGCCTGCTGTACGCGCTGGGCCAGCAGATCTCCAAGCGTCTGCTCGACACCAGCCGCAAGGCCAGCCGCCTGGCGTTCCTGGACGTCACCGACCGCATCGTGCGCACCCTGCACGATCTGGCCCAGGAGCCGGAGGCGATGAGCCACCCGCAGGGCAGCCAGCTGCGCGTCTCGCGGCAGGAACTGGCGCGCCTGGTCGGCTGCTCGCGTGAGATGGCCGGCCGCGTGCTGAAGAAGCTGCAGACCGACGGGCTGCTGCATGCCCGCGGCAAGACCGTGGTGCTTTACGGCACCCGTTGAGCGTTGAGCACCCGGTGGGTGCGGACCTTGGTCCGCACTCCTTCGCGCGCTAGGCTCGGTGCATGGAACTGAGCAGCGAATTCTGGTGGTTCATCCTCATCGGCCTCGGTGCGCAGCTGGTCGATGGCGCGCTGGGCATGGCCTTCGGCCTGGTCTCCTCGTCGGTGATGCTGAGCATGGGATTGCCGCCGGCCCAGGTCAGCGCCAGCATCCACACCGCCGAAGTGTTCACCACCGGCGCCTCCGGTGTGTCGCATCTTGCGGCTGGCAATGTCGATAAGCGCCTGTTCGTGCGCCTGGCGCTGCCCGGCGCGATCGGGGGTGCGATCGGTGCCTATGTACTCGCCCAACTGCCCGGCGATTTCATTCGCCCGTTGATCTACCTGTACCTGCTGGTGCTTGCCATCGTCATCCTGGCCCGTGCTGCCGGGCGCTGGATGCCCAGCGGCGAGATCCGCCGCGTGCCGGTTCTGGGCTTCTTCGCCGGCCTTCTGGACGCCAGCGGCGGCGGTGGCTGGGGCCCGATCGCCACGTCCACCCTGCTGGCGCGTGGCGGCCAGGCCCGTACCACCATCGGCACGGTCAACGCGGCCGAATTCGTGGTCACCCTGACCGTCTCGGCCACCTTCCTGCTGTCGATGGGAGTGCAGCACCTGCAGATCGTTGCCGGGCTGCTGATCGGCGGCATGATGGCCGCGCCGGTGGCTGCGATCCTGGTCAAGCGGGTCAAGGAACGCTGGGTACTGGTCGCGGTTGGCGTGCTGGTACTGGGCATCAGCCTGTTCCAGATCGGCCACGCGGTGACCGGGTACCTGGCGCGCTGACCGCGCCCCGCGCCCGCCGGGCATGGCCCGGCGCTACCGGATGGCTTGCGGATTCGCCGGGCATGGCCCCGCGCTGCGGGATGGCGTGCAATGGCACGGCGCCATCGGGCGGCAAGGGGTAGCGCCGGGCCATGCCCGGCGGGTCCGGTGGATCAGGCCTTGTCGCCGCCGCGGTCGACGCAGCCCCAGTTGAGGATGCGGGTGCCCGCCGGCAGTACGCTGCGGAAGAACGCCACCTTGCCCGCCTTCGGGTTGACCACTACCGGCGCCTTCGCCGCCAGCAGCAGCGGCAGATCCGCAGTGCTGTCGGAGTAGGCAATGTCGATGTCGCCATAGCCACGTTCACGCAGCATGCGCATCTTCTCTTCGTTGTGGCAGTGACGGGTCGGCCCCACCCCTCCCAGGCGCGGCCCGACCTCCGTGCCGATGACCGGCACGTCCTGGTGCGCAACGAAGGCCAGGATCGCGCGGGCCAGTTCGGGCGGGGCGCCCGTGGCCACCACCACGCGATCCCCCTTTGCACGGTGCGCGGCGAACACCTCCAGCGCCTGCGGCAGCAGCTTGGCGCGCATCTGCGCCTCGTTCCTGATCACGTAGGCGTCGATCACCCGGTTGAACTCGCGCGCACGATGCAGGCCGAAGCTGCCGATCCACACGTAGATCGAAATGCCGGCACGGCGGGTCGGCAGCATCGCCACCATCGGCCCGGCGATCGGGGTGACCAGCAGCGCCGCGAGCATGCGCAACGGGTTGCGCTTGATCAGCGAGGCGAACAGGTGCGTGCCCGAATCACCGTCGTACAGGGTGTGATCGAAGTCGAAGACCACCAGCGGCGCATCCGCGCGTGGCGTCGGGTAATGCGTTTTCATGCCGCGAAGAATAGCTGACGCAGGCCCTCGCCCGGCTCTTCCACGCGCATGAAGGCCTCGCCGACCAGGAACGCGTGGATGCCGGCGTCACGCATCAGCGCCACGTCCTGGGGTCCGAGGATGCCGCTCTCGGTCACCAGCAGGCGGTCGCGCGGCACGGCCAGGCGCATGTCCAGGGTGGTCTGCAGCGAGACCTCGAAGGTGCGCAGGTTGCGGTTGTTGATGCCGATCATCGGCGCCGGCACCTGCAGCGCACGCTCCAGCTCGTCGATGTCGTGCACTTCCACCAGCACGTCCATGCCCAGCGACAGTGCCAGTTCCGACAGCGTGGCCAGCTGGGTATCGTCCAGCGCCGCCACGATCAGCAGGATGCAGTCAGCGCCCAGCACGCGCGCCTCGTACACCTGGTAGGCATCGATCACGAAGTCCTTGCGCAGCACCGGCAGCGTGCAGGCCTCGCGGGCCTGCTGCAGGTAGGCGTCGGCGCCCTGGAAGAAATCCACGTCGGTCAGCACCGACAGGCAGCTGGCACCACCGAACTCGTAGCTGACCGCGATGTCGGCCGGGCGGAAATCCGGGCGGATCACGCCCTTGGAGGGGCTGGCCTTCTTCACTTCGGCGATCACCGCGGGGTCGCCGTTGGCCACCGCCGCCTGCAACGCGCGCACGAAGCCACGTACCGGCGGGGCGCTGGCCACGGCGGCCTGAAGCTCCTCGAGCGGGCGCTGGGCGCGACGCTGGGCTACTTCTTCGGCCTTGCGGGCCAGGATCGTCTGCAGGATGTCGCTCATCGTCTTCGGTTCGGTGCGGGGGCGGTGAGGACGGCCATTATCGGCCATCGACGGGGTCAGGCTGAACCACGCGCTCAGGCAACCAGTGCGCGGGTGGTCTCGATGTACTGGTGCAGGCGCTGGCGGGCGCTGCCATTGGCGATGGCGGCGCGGGCACGGGCCAGGCCATCGCCGATGTCGTCGGCCACGCCGGCCACGTACAGCGCGGCGCCGGCATTGAGCGCGACGATGTCCAGCGCGGGGCCGGGCTCGTTGTCCAGCACCGCGCGCAGCAGGGCAATGGACTGCTCCGGGCCATCCACGCGCAGGTTGCGGCTGGCCGACATGGCGATGCCGAAGTCCTCCGGGTGGATCTCGTACTCGCGCACCTTGCCGTCGCGCAATTCGCCGACCAGGGTGCCGGCGCCCAGCGAGATCTCGTCCATGTTGTCGCGGCCCCAGACCACCATGGCGCGCTCGGTGCCCAGCTCGCGAAGCACGCGCGCCTGGATGCCCACCAGATCGGGGTGGAACACGCCCATCAGCACCGACGGTGCGCTGGCCGGATTGGTGAGCGGGCCGAGGATGTTGAAGATGGTGCGCACGCCCATCTCGCGGCGCACCGGCGCCACCACCTTCATCGACGGGTGGTGGATCGGCGCGAACATGAAACCGATCCCGGTCCGCTCGATGGCCGCGGCCACCTGCTCCGGCTGCAGCTCGATCACCGCGCCCAGCGCCTCCAGCGCGTCGGCGCTGCCGGACTTGGACGACACGCTGCGGTTGCCATGCTTGGCCACGCGCGCGCCGGCAGCCGCCGCGACGAACATCGCGCAGGTGGAGATGTTGAAGGTATGCGAACCATCGCCCCCCGTGCCGACGATATCGACCAGGTTGGAGGTATCGGCCACCGGCACCGGCCGGGCGAATTCACGCATCACGGTGGCCGCCGCGGCGATTTCGTCCACGGTCTCCTTCTTCACGCGCAGGCCGGTGAGGATGGCTGCCGTCATCATCGGCGAAACATCGCCACGCATGATCTGCCGCATCAGGTCGACCATCTCGTCGAAGAAGATCTCGCGGTGCTCGATGGTGCGGTGCAGGGCTTCCTGGGGGGAGAAGCTCATCGGGATTGCTCCTTGGACTCAGGCGGCCGGTCGCTGCAGGAAATTGCGCAGCAGGGCGTGGCCGTGTTCGGTGAGGATGGATTCGGGGTGGAACTGCACGCCTTCCACCGGGAAGTGGCGATGGCGCAGGCCCATGATCTCTTCGATCGAGCCGTCGTCGTTCTCGGTCCAGGCGGTCACTTCCAGCACATCGGGCAGGCTGTTCTTGTCCACCACCAGCGAGTGGTAACGGGTGGCCTGGTAGCGATCCGGCAGGCCGGCGAAGACGCCCTTGCCTTCATGGCGGATCGGCGAAGTCTTGCCGTGCATGATGTTGCCCGCGCGGATCACCGTGCCGCCGTAGACCTGGCCGATGCCCTGGTGGCCCAGGCACACGCCAAGGATCGGCGTGGTCGGACCGAGGCGCTGGATCAGTTCCAGCGACACACCCGCCTCGTTGGGCGTGCACGGGCCGGGCGAGATGACGATGCGTTCGGGCTTCTGCGCGGCGATCTCATCCACGCTCATTGCATCGTTGCGCACCACCTTCACCTCGGCACCCAGCGTCTGCAGGTACTGCACGAGGTTGTAGGTGAAGCTGTCGTAGTTGTCGATCATCCACAACATGGTCGGGTTCCGTCGCTTATCGGGAGTGGGCGTACACGTGGGTGCCGCACAGGGAGAGGGCCAGGTACAGCGGAAGGTGCCGCAGCGCAGGCCACGGCGCAGGGTGCCTTACAGGCCCTTGGCGGCCTGGGCGACGGCGCGGAACAGCGCGCGGCCCTTGTTCATCGTCTCGTCCCATTCCTTGTCCGGGTCCGAGTCGTAGACGATGCCGGCGCCGGCCTGCACGTACAGGCGGCCGTCCTTGATCACCGCGGTGCGGATCGCGATCGCGGTATCGGCATCGCCGTGCCAACCGATGTAGCCGATGCTGCCGGCGTACACATTGCGCTTGATCGGCTCCAGTTCGCGGATCACTTCCAGCGCGCGGATCTTCGGTGCGCCGCTGACGGTGCCGGCCGGGAAGGTGGCGCGCAGCACGTCGGCATAGCTCAAGCCCGGCTGCAGCTGCCCGGTCACCTCGCTGACGATGTGCATGACGTGGCTGTAGCGTTCAATCACGAACTGCTCGCCCACTTCCACCGTGCCGGCCTTTGATACGCGACCGGCATCGTTGCGGCCGAGATCGATCAGCATCAGGTGCTCGGCACGTTCTTTCGGATCGGCCAGCAGCTCGGCTTCCAGTGCCAGGTCCTGCTCGACGGTGGCGCCGCGCGGACGCGTGCCGGCGATCGGGCGTACAGTGACTTCGCCGTCCTGCAGGCGCACCAGGATTTCCGGCGAGGAGCCAACCACCTGCAGGTCGCCGACATCCAGGAAATACATGTACGGCGACGGGTTCAATGCGCGCAGCGCGCGGTACACGTCCACCGGGCGTGCCTTGAACGGCACGCTCAGGCGCTGGCTGAGCACCACCTGGAAGATGTCGCCGGCGCGGATGTATTCCTTGCTGCGCTGGACCGCATCGACGAAGCCATCGCGGGTGAAACCGGAGACGAAATCGGATTCATCCAGCACATCGCTGTTGAGCGGTGCGGGATAGCCGGCACCCGGTGCACGCAGCTTTGCGGTGAGCGCATCCAGGCGTGCCTGCGCCTGCTCGAACGCGCCGTGGACGCGCGGGTCCGCGTGCACGATCAGGTACAGGCGGCCCTTGAGATTGTCGAATACCGCCAGCTCGTTGGAGTGCAGCAGCAGGATGTCCGGCGTGCCCAGTTCATCGCGGCCGGCCGGCGGTGCCAAGCGCGGCTCGATATAGCTGATGCACTCGAAACCGAACCAGCCGACCAGGCCACCGGTGAAGCCCGGCAGGCCCTCCAGCTTCGGCACCGAGTGGGCGCTGCGCAGCGCCTCGACTTCGGCAAACGGGTCGGCCACCTCGCGGGTTTCCACCACCTGGCCGTCTTCGCGCACGGTCAGCGTATGGCCATGGAAGGCATACACGCGGCGCGCCGGCAGGCCAATGATCGAGTAACGACCAAAGCGTTCGCCGCCTTCGACGGATTCAAACAGGTAGGTATTGGGGCCGTCGGCGAGCTTCAGATAGACCGAAAGCGGCGTGTCCAGGTCGGACAGCACTTCGCGGACAACGGGAATGTGGGTGTGGCCTTCAGCGGCCTGCAGCTGAAACTGAGCGTGCGAGTTCAAGACGACTTTCCTTCCGGGACACAGCGTTATGGGGGCGGACGACGGCAACGGGCCACCATCGCCACCAACGGCGTGCGGAAGAAAGGGTATGCGGGGTCGTCAGGCTGGACACCCCTTGACTGTATCGCAGCTTGGACGGGAGTGGAACCCCGCAGCGCCAGGCGTGGCAGCCACCTTACGTGGCCAGCAGCGGGCAATCGGCCGGCAGATGCATGCGCACCCGACCAGCCACGCAGTCGATGCGGAACCGCCGCGCCTGCACGGGCTCACCGTCCAGGTTCAGGGTCAGTGGCTGCGCCGACTCGAGCTGCAGCCAGGGCAGCCGGACGCGGGTGGCCACCCGTTCCAGCGCCGCTTCCTTGCCACCGGTGAGCATCTGCCCCAGCGTCGACGCCACCTCCCCCTCCAGTTCGGGTACGACGGTGACATCCAGCAGGCCGTCATCGATAAGTGCCTGTGGGCACAGCTGCTGGCCACCACCGGCCTGCCGGCCGTTGCCGATCCCCAGCGCGATGAAGCCGCCTTCCCAGGCGAAGTCCGGACCGTGCAGACGCGCGGTGATCGGCTCGATCCGCCCCAGCTTGGCAATGCCGGTGATCACGTAGGCCAGGCCACCGAGCATCTTCTTCAGGCCGGCATCGGTTTCCACGGTGACCTGCGTGCCGAAACCGCCACTGGCCAAGTTGGCGCACCACCAGGGTGTGCCATCGGCATCCACGCGCAGCAGATCGATGGCATGTGCCGTGGCCTGCCCGATCAGCGCGAGCGCGGCCTCCGGCTCGGTCGGAATGTTCGCCGAGGTGGCGAAGTCATTGGCGGTGCCCATCGGGACCAACGCCAGCGAAGGCAGGGCATCGGCGGATTCATCGCGGTGGGCCAGCGTTTCGGCCACCGCACTGAGCGTGCCGTCGCCGCCTGCCGCCACGATCACGTCTACCCCGTGGTCGATGGCCTCGGCCACATAACGCTCGGCGTCACCCTCTTCCCAGGTGACCCGTACCTCCAGCTG
Source organism: Stenotrophomonas sp. RS-48 (assembly GCF_030053245.1). Lineage (NCBI taxonomy): Bacteria > Pseudomonadati > Pseudomonadota > Gammaproteobacteria > Lysobacterales > Lysobacteraceae > Stenotrophomonas > Stenotrophomonas sp. RS-48. The sequence goes on along the minus strand of NZ_JASGBV010000019.1, from coordinate 36,825 downwards.
CACGCCCCGCTCCCGCCACTGGCGCACCGCGTCGCGCAGCTCGTCATTGCCTGCGGACTTGCCGTTGAGGATCAGGCGCCAGCGCGGTGCGGTCATGCGGGGATTCCGGTGTGGGGTGGCACAGGCTAGCAACGCACCGTTTGCCGGCAGTGAATGTCACATGCGTGTCATTCAGCTCCCGGAGAATGGAAGGCCATAGCAGGGACGACGGATGGAGGCAGGATCAGCCTCCCACGCATGCAGCGAGGCCACGCCAACGATGGGCGTGGCCTTTTTTTTGAAGTCGCACCCGGGCGCGATCGTCAGCCGTTGGCGAAATCGTGCAGCGCCTGGCCCTGCAGCCGGTATACGGTCCACTCATCCTGCGGTTTCGCGCCCGCTGCGGTGTAGAACTCGATGGCCGGCGTGTTCCAGTCCAGCACCGACCATTCGAAGCGACCGCAGCCTTCGGCGACCGCCTGCCGCGCGATGTATTTCAGCAGCGCCTTGCCAGCGCCCGCGCCCCGCTGCTGCGGGCTGACATACAGGTCTTCCAGGTAGATGCCCTTGCGGCCCAGCCAGGTGGAGTAGTTGTAGAAATACACCGCATAGCCGATGGCCTCGCCATCGGCTTCACAGATCAGCGCGCGGGCAGTTGCGTCGGGACCGAACAGGCTTTCGGCGATGCCGATCTCGTCGGTCTGCACCGAATGCTCGGCCCGCTCATAGATGGCCAGCTCACGGATGAAGCGCAGGATCAGGCCCGCGTCGGCGGCAGTGGCCGGGCGGATGTTCAACACGGCCACCGTGCTCATGCCTCAGCCCCGCGCCGCAGCGACGTTGGCGCGCATCTGCGCGATCACGTCCTGGTAAGGGGTCTTGGCATTGAAGATGGCCGAGCCGGCGACGAAGGTGTCGGCGCCCGCAGCCGCGATCTCGCCGATGTTGTCGGCCTTCACGCCACCGTCGATTTCCAGGCGGATGTCCTTGCCGCTGGCATCGATCTTCTGGCGGACCACGCGCAGCTTGTCCAGCGCCGAAGGAATGAAGGCCTGGCCGCCGAATCCCGGGTTGACCGACATCAGCAGCACCAGGTCCAGGTCATCCAGCACCCAGTCGAGGATGTCCACCGGCGTGGCCGGGTTCAGCACGATGCCCGGCTTGCAGCCCAGCGAACGGATCAGCTGGATCGTGCGGTGCACGTGGCGGCTGGCCTCCGGATGGAAGCTGATGTAGGTGGCACCGGCTTCGGCGAAGTCCGGGATGATGCGGTCGACCGGCTCGACCATCAGGTGCACGTCGATCGGCGCGGTCACGCCGTGCTTGCGCAGTGCCTGGCAGACCATCGGGCCGATGGTCAGGTTGGGTACGTAATGGTTGTCCATCACGTCGAAGTGGACCCAGTCCGCACCGGCGGCCAGGACGTTGTCGACTTCCTCGCCGAGGCGGGCGAAATCGGCGGACAGGATGGAGGGGGCGATGAGGCAGTGGGACATGGCCGGGCCTTGCAACGAGGGGAAAGGGGTCAGCGCTTGCGCAGGGTCTTGATGCGGTCGTAGGCGGCGTTGATGCGCCGCGACTTCTGCTCGGCCTGCTGCTGCAGCTCGGGGGCGGCGCCGCCAAGCTTGTCCGGGTGATACTGCGAGATCAGCTTGCGGTAGGCGCGCTCGACCTCGGCATCGGTGGCCTCGGAGGTCAGCCCCAGCTCCCGGTACGGGTTCTCCTTGTTCAGGCGGAACCAATCCGAATCAAAGGCATGGCCGATCAGCAGGCCGACCACCGCGCCGAACAGCGGATTGGGCCGGAACAGCAGGGCGCCGGCGATGAATCCGAGCAGTTTTCCGTACCAGCGCATGGCGCTCCGGGGTCGACCGACGAAATGGACGCTCATTTTACGTCACAGCGGGCCCGGACGGCTTTACACTAGGCCGCCCGCTGGTCAGCGGGCCCGCCGGGTCCGTTGGGCAGCCGTATCGACAACGCCCCAGGAGTGCCCGTGCCAACCACGCTGTTGCAATCCGATCTCCCCGGCCTGCCCTTGCGCCACCGCGGCAAGGTGCGTGATGTGTTCGATATCCCGCGCGAGCGGCTGCCTGCAGGGACCCCGCCGGGCGACTACCTGCTGATGGTCGCCACCGATCGCCTGTCGGCGTTCGACGTGGTGCTGCCCGACCCGATCCCCGGCAAGGGCGAAATGCTCTGCCAGGTCTCCAATTTCTGGTTCGCCAAGACCGCGCACCTGATGCCCAATCACCTGACCGGCATCGACGTGGCCAGCGTGCTGCCTGAAGGCGTGGACCCGGCGCTGTACGCCCGGCGCGCCGTGGTCACCCGCAAGCTGAAGCCGGTGCCGGTGGAAGCGATCGCCCGCGGCTACCTGATCGGCAGCGGCTGGAAGGACTACCAGCGCACCGGCAAGGTCAGCGGCATCGACCTGCCCGATGGGCTGCGCCAGGCCGAGCAGCTGCCCGAACCGATCTTTACCCCCTCGACCAAGGCCGCGGTGGGCGACCATGACGAGAACATCGATTTCGATGCGATGGTGCGGCAGGTCGGCGCCGAACTGGCCGAGCGCGTGCGCGATGCCACCCTGCGCATCTACAAGTTCGCCGCCGATTACGCCCGCGAGCGCGGCATCATCCTGGCCGACACCAAGTTCGAGTTCGGCACCGATGCCGACGGCCGCCTGTACATCATGGACGAGATGCTGACGCCGGATTCATCGCGTTACTGGCCGGCCGACGAGTACGAAGTGGGCACCAGCCCGCCCAGCTACGACAAGCAGTTCGTGCGCGATTACCTGGAGACGCTGGACTGGGGCAAGACCGCCCCGGGCCCGAACATCCCGGCGGAGATCATCGAGCGCACCCGCGCCAAGTACGCCGAGGCGCTGCAGCGTTTGGCCGGGATCAGCGTCGACTGATCCCCTGCGCCCCCGGTCGCAGCGACCGGGGGCGTCCTGCCCGGCAGCGCCCAGGGTGGCGCTGTGCGAAGGCGCCCGGGAGTATGCTGTCGGCCTCACCGGAGGAAGCGAAGAAGCATGCAGACCACCACCGAGCTCGCGCGGCCGATCGACCGCTACTTCGCCAGCTACTCCGACGATCACCGCAATACGATCAACCAGCGCATCCACGTGGTCGCGGTACCGGCCATCCTGTGGTCGGCCGTGGCCCTGCTGTGGTGCCTGCCCCCCCTGATCACCTGGTTCCAGTACGGCATCTGGTCGGCGTTCGCGATGTTCAGTGCCTGGTGCTTCTACAACAAGCTGTCGCGTCCGCTGGGCATCGGCATGCTCATCCAGTTCTTCGTGTTCGGCTGCCTGTGCCGCCTGCTGGAGGCCGAGATCGGCCTGCACAACCTGTTCTGGCTGGCGGTGACGGGGTTCGTGGTGGCCTGGATCGCGCAGTTCATCGGGCACAAGTTCGAGGGCCGCAAGCCCAGCTTCCTGACCGACCTGACTTACCTGCTGATCGGCCCGGCCTGGGTGATGGCCAAGCTCTATCGCAGGCTCGACTGGCGTTACTGACACGCCTCCGGGCGAGCGTCACCCTCGCTTCCTGAACGGGCGGGTTTCCTCACCTGCGGTCCACTGCCGGCCTGCCAGCCTGCACGCTCAGCCCTTTGCCTGAGCGCCTGTCGCAGCGGCAGCCCCTGTGCGACAGGGCCTGCGGTCGCCGTGCGCGGGCGTAGGGTGCAGCCCCTGCCGGCACCGCGGAGCAGATGCTGCACTGCAAAAAAATGAATCAGCGAACGTTACAGGCAATTGATCGCCGTTCGATGGCTTTCGGCGACATTTCGCAGCCTGTTATCCTCACTGACCTGCTCGTGAATCATGGATTCCCTGCATGCTCCCCAGCCTGCCTCTGCTGCTGGCCCTGCCGTTCCTGATGGCAGCGGCTGTTGCGGCCTTCCCCCGTAGTTCGCGCTCGACTGCTGCCTGGCTGGCGGCGCTGGCGCCGTTGGGCGGCTTGGCCATTCTCGGCTGGCTCACCCCGGCGGTGCTCGACGGCCAGATCGTCCGCACCCTGCTGCCTTGGCTGCCGCAGATCGGCCTGGACTTCCATCTGCGGCTGGACGGCCTGGCCTGGATGTTTGCCGGCCTGGTGCTGGGCATCGGCGCGCTGGTGGTGCTGTACGCGCGGTACTACCTCAGTGCGCAGGACAACGCCCACCGCTTCTACTGCTACCTGCTGCTGTTCATGGGCGCCATGCTCGGCATGGTGCTGTCGGGCAACCTGCTGTTGCTGATGATCTTCTGGGAAATGACCAGCATCAGCTCGTTCCTGCTGATCGGCTTCTGGTCGCATCGCCAGGATGCGCGCGAGGGCGCACGCATGGCGCTGGTGATCACCGGCGGCGGCGGGCTGGCCCTGCTCGGTGGCGTGCTGCTGATCGGGCGCATCGTCGGCAGCTTCGACCTGGATGTGGTGCTGGCGGCCGGTGAACAGATCCGCGCCAGCGCGCTGTATCCCTATGCCCTGTTCTTGGTGCTGACCGGCATCTTCACCAAGAGCGCGCAGTTCCCGTTCCATTTCTGGTTGCCGCATGCGATGGCGGCGCCGACACCGGTCTCGGCCTACCTGCACTCGGCCACCATGGTCAAAGCAGGCGTGTTCCTGCTGGCGCGCCTGCATCCGGCACTGGCCGGCAGCGACCTGTTCTTCTATACGGTGAGCGGCATCGGCGCGCTGACCCTGCTGATCGGCGCCTGGAACGCGATCTTCCAGCACGACCTGAAAGGGCTGCTGGCGTATTCGACGATCTCCCACCTGGGCCTGATCACCCTGCTGTTCGGCCTGTCCACGCCGATGGCGGTGGTCGCCGGCGTGTTCCACATCCTCAACCACGCCACCTTCAAGGCCTCGCTGTTCATGGCCGCCGGCATCATCGACCATGAAACCGGCACCCGCGACATGCGCAAGCTGGGCGGACTGCGGAAACTGATGCCCTTCACCAGCGCACTGGCGATCATCGCCTCGCTGGCCATGGCCGGCATTCCGCTGCTCAACGGCTTCCTGTCCAAGGAAATGCTGTTCGCCGAGGCGATCAGCGCCGGCGGCACCGAGACCATGCGCATGGCGGTGTCGATCGCGGCGTTGCTGGCCGGCGTGTTCGGCGTGGCCTACAGCCTGCGCTTCGTGCACGACACCTTCTTCGCCCCCGGCCCGCACGGGCTGGACCGCGTTCCCCATGAACCGCCGCGCTGGATGAAGGTACCGGTGGAACTGCTGGTGGTGGTCTGCGTGGCAGTCGGCATCGCGCCCGCGCTGACGGTGGCGCCGGTCCTGCATGCCGCTGCCGCCTCCATCCTCGGCAGCGCCATGCCCGAGTACAGCCTGTCGGTATGGCATGGCTTCAACCTGCCGCTGGCGATGAGCGCGATCGGCGTGGTGGGCGGTATCGCCCTGTACTTCGGCCTGCGCAAGCTGATCAACCTGCATGCCGTGACCAATACCACCACCGGCCGCAACGTGTTCCATGCGCAGCTGGATGCGGTTTCCGCACTGGCCATGCGCCTGACCAACGGCATTGCCAACGGCAGCCTGCAGCGGATGCTGCTGGGCCTGGTGCTGGTCGCGATCGTGGTGGCCGCCGCGCCGTTCGTGGCGAACCCGGCGTCCCCGAACTGGACCGCGCCGCAGCCGATTCCACTGCTGGGCTGGGCGTTGTGGCTGGTGATGATGGGCTGCGCGATCGCCACGCTGCGCGTGTACAAGCAGCGCCTGCTGGCGGTGCTGCTGGTGGGCGGGGTCGGCCTGATGGTGGCGCTGACCTTCGTGTTCCTGTCGGCACCGGATCTGGCACTGACCCAGCTGCTGGTGGAGATGGTGACCCTGGTCCTGATGCTGCTGGGGATGAACTATCTGCCCGCCCAGTCCGGACCGGAGCGGCCGCGCTGGCGCAAGCGCCGCGACGCGCTGATCGCGGTCATCGCCGGTTCCGGTCTCGGCGCGCTGGCCTATACCGCGATGACCCTGCCGCCGAACACCATGGCCGGTGAGCTGGTCGCGCGTGCCCTGCCCGAAGCGTATGGCCAGAACGTGGTCAACGTGATCCTGGTCGACTTCCGCGGCTTTGATACCTTCGGCGAGATCACCGTGTTCGGCATCGCCGCGCTGGTGGTGCACGCGCTGCTGCGCCGCACGCGGATGGCCCCGGAGCAGATCATGCCCGGGCCGCCGATCAAGCTGCCGGTACCGGCCGACCTGGCGCAGATCATGTTCCCGCTGACGCTGACGGTCTCCATCTTCCTGTTCCTGCGCGGTCACAACGCCCCGGGCGGCGGGTTCATCGCCGGCCTGGTACTGGCGGTGCCGCTGCTGATCCAGTACGTGATCCAGGGTACGGCATCGGTGGAGTCGCGCTTCGGCTTCGACTACATCCGGTGCATCGGCACCGGCCTGCTGATCGCCCTGCTCAGTGGCAGTGCTTCGATGCTGTTCGGCGTGCCGTTCCTGACCAGCGGGCACCTCGACCTGCACCTGCCGCTGATCGGCGACGTGCCGCTGGCCAGCGCGATCGGCTTCGACATCGGCGTGTACCTGGTGGTGTTCGGTGGCGCCATGCTGATGCTGTCGATGATGGGCACGGTCAAGCCCTCTCGAACCCGCACCGCCCGCAAGGGCGAGATCGATCTGCAACGCCGTTCGGCCCGCACCGGGGAGATGCACTGATGGAACTGGCCCTGGCCACCGCGATCGGCGTGCTGACCGCCATCGGCGTGTACCTGCTGCTGCGGGCGCGCAGCTTCGACGTGATCCTTGGCATGACCTTCCTGTCCTACGCCACCAACCTGCTGATCTTTGCCGGTGGGCGCCTGGTGCAGGGCAAGGCACCGGTGCTGCAGGAAGGCGTGGAGAGCCACCTGGGCAACTACACCGACCCGTTGCCGCAGGCGCTGGTACTGACGGCCATCGTGATCGCCTTCGCGATGACTGCAGTGAGCATCGTGCTGGCCATGCGCAGCCGCAGCGACAACCACAGCGACCACGTGGACGCGCACGAGCCCGATGACGATGCGCCGCCGCGCCAGGGCGAGGACCGCGCATGAACCATCTGGTGATCCTGCCGATCCTGGTTCCCCTGCTCGGCGCCGCACTGTCACTGTTCGTCGAGCATCGCCGCTATGGTCCGAAGGTACAGCGGACTGTGGCCTGGACAGCACTGGCGGCCCTGGCCGTGGTGGTCGGGCTGCTGTTCGCCGATACGGCAGGCGGTGACATCCGCGTCTACCTGCTGGGTGACTGGCCCTCGCGCCTGGGCATCGCGCTGGTGGCCGACCGGCTGTCGGCGTGGATGCTGCTGACCACCCTGCTGCTGGCCATCCCCTGCCTGCTGCATGCCTGCTCGGGCTGGGACCGGCGCGCGCCGCACTTCCATGCGCTGTTCCAGTTCCAGCTGGTCGGCCTCAACGGTGCGTTCCTCACCGGCGACATCTTCAACCTGTTCGTGTTCTTCGAGGTGATGCTGATCGCTTCATACGGCCTGCTGCTGAGCGGCGGCCGTGGCCTGCGCATGCGCATCGGCCTGCACTACGTGGTGTTCAATGTCACCGCATCGACGCTGTTCCTGATCGCACTCGGCCTGCTGTACGCCTCGCTCGGCTCGTTGAACATGGCGGAGCTGTCGCAGCGCATCGCCGAGGTTCCGCCGGCACAGCTGACCCTGGTGAAGGCCACGATGGGCCTGCTGCTGCTGGTGTTCTGCGCCAAGGCCGCGCTGATGCCGCTGTACCTTTGGCTGCCCGAATCGTACGCGCGCGCACCTGCTGCGGTCGCTGCGCTGTTTGCGATCATGACCAAGGTCGGCCTGTACGCCGTGCTGCGCGTGCAGATGCTGTGGTTCGGCGAGGACGCCGGCGCGATGGCCGGATACGGACGCGACTGGCTGCTGTGGGCCGGCGTGGCCACGCTGGTACTGGGCGGCCTGGGCGCGCTGGCCGCCGCGCGCCTGCGCGTGCTGATCTCCTACCTGGTGATCGTCTCGGCCGCGACCCTGTTCATTGCCTTCTCGGTGGGCACGCCGAAGGTGCTCTCCGCCGGTCTGTACTATCTGCCACACAGCAGTTTCGTCGCTGCCGCGCTGTTCCTGGTGGCCGACCTGATCCGGCGCCGACGCGGCGGTGCCAGCGACCGCAAGGAAGTGATCGCACCGATGCCGGGCAAGGAAACGCCGGCGGTACTGTTCCTGATCGGCGCCGTGTCGGTCGCCGGACTTCCGCCGCTGTCGGGCTTCCTGGCCAAGGCCGCCCTGCTGGCCGGGATGCCGGCGCAGTACACCGGCGCGGTATGGACGGCCGTGCTGGTCAGCAGCCTGCTGGTCATCATGGGCCTGACCCGAGGGGGCATCCGCCTGTTCTGGCGCGTGCCGCTGCCCGAGCCGGACGCGCCGCCGCCCCGCAAGGCCAAGCTGCGCAGGGTCGAGCTGTTCGCTGCCTGCATCCTGCTGGCCTACGGCATCGGCATGACCCTGGCCGCCGCCCCGCTGATGCGCCATACCGACGCCACCGCCGCCCAGCTGCTGCAGCCGGGCGAGTACGTGCAGCAGTTGCGCGCGACCACACCGGAGATCCGCCAGCCATGACCGCGCAACGCCCCCTTTTCCGCCGCCTGGTACCGTCGCCCGCACTGAGCATGATGGTGGTGGCGTTCTGGCTGCTGATGTCCGACAGCTTCAACCTTGGCCAGATCGTGCTGGGCCTTGTGCTGGGCGTGGTCGTGCCGCTGTTCGCCGCGCGCCTGGACCGCGAGTTCGCCCGCATCGGCACGTTGCGCCCGGTACCGAAGCTGCTGTGCGTCACCCTGTGGGACATCCTGATGTCCAACATCCGGGTGGCCCTGCAGGTGCTCGGCCCGGAGAAGAACATCCATCCGGGCTTCATCTGGCTGCCGCTGGACATCGCCAACATCCACGGCATCGCCGCGCTGACCAGCATGATCACCCTGACCCCGGGTACGGTGTCGGCGGCACTCAGCGACGACCGCAGGTTCCTGCTGGTGCACGTGCTGCACCTGGAGGATCCACAGGCGCTGATCGACACGATCAAGCAACGTTACGAAGCCCCGTTGATGGAGATCTTCCCATGACCGGTTTTGAAGTCATCCAGACCACCCTGGTGGTATGCATGCACGTGGTCGGACTGGCCATGCTGCTGGCGACCTGGCGCCTGCTGCGCGGCCCGAGCGTGCCTGACCGCATCCTCGCCCTGGACACACTTTCAGTGACTGCCATCGCCGAACTGATGCTGTTCGGCATGTACCTCAACTCGCCGATCTACTTCGAGGCCGCACTGGTGATCGCCATGCTCGGCTTCGGCAGCACCGTGGTGCTGAGCAAGTTCGTGCTGCGCCGGGACATCGTCGAATGATCACCGCGATCCAGATCGGCCTGTCGGTCCTGCTGCTGTTCGGCTGCTTCTTCATCCTGGTCGGTGCGCTGGGCCTGGTGAAGCTGTCGACCTTCTTCAAGCGGCTGCATGCGCCGACCAAGGCCAGCACGCTGGGCGTGGGCTGCGTGCTGGTGTGTTCGGTCTGCTACCACATCTTCCTCGGCCAGGATCCGCAGCCGCGCGAGCTGCTGATCACCGTCTTCCTGTTCATCACCGCGCCGATCAGCGCGCACATGATGGCCAAGGCCGCGTTGTCGCTGCTGATGGAAACCCGTCCTACCCTGCCCGGCAACGAACGGGCTGCCGAAGAGCAGCTGCCGCCGCCGGAGCCGGCGCGGAAAGAAGAGCAGAGCCCGACACGCTGATCACACGACTCCCCGCATCCACTCAGGGCGGGGATCTGCTGCCGAGCCGTGCATGGGCTCGGCGCTACAGTGCCGGTGCACCCACCAGCAGCAGTTCCAATACGAACCAGCCGACGAACGCCACCAGCAGGATCACGCCTTCGCCACGGCTGATCTTCAGGTCGCCACGCAGCATCGGATACAGCACCAGGGCAAAGGCCAGCAGCGCGGGCAGTTCCAGGCGCACGAACGATGCCGGCAGGGCCAGCGGCTGCAGCGCCGCCATCGCGCCGATCACCAGCAGCAGATTGACCGCGCTGGAGCCGAGCACGTGGCCCAGCACCATGTCGCCATGGCCACGCCGCGCGGCGGCGATGGCGGTGGCCACCTCCGGCAAGGCCGTGCCGATCGCAAGCGGCAGCAGGCCGACCAGCAGCGGCGTCCATCCAAGTGCGACGCCGAAGTCGGCCGCCGCGCCAACGACCAGCCGCGCCCCCCAGTAAAGGGCCACCACGGCCACCAGCACACGCAGCATATTCAACGGCAGGCTGGTGCGGCTCAGCGCCGATCGTGCGATGGCCGCCTGCACATCGGCGGTCTCACTGCGGCCACGGCGCATCAGCACGGCCTGCATGACGACGAAGCCGGCCAGCAGCACGACACCTTCCCAGCGCGCGAGGCGGCCATCCAGCCCGAACAGGATCAACAGAACGCCGGCCCCCAGCAGCGACCACCAGAGCACGGTCTGAAGGCGTGCGCGCAGCAGCAACGGGGCCGCGATCGCCGCGATCGCCAGGGTCAGGCCCAGGTTGGCGATGCTGCTGCCCACCGCGTTGCCCAGCGCCAGTTCCGGCTGGCCCACGGCCAGCGCGCGGGCGTTGACCACCAGCTCCGGCATCGACGTCGCCACGCCGAGCAGCAGCAGACCCGCCGTGAACGGGCGGGCACCGAAGCGCTGGGCCAGGCCGGAAACGGCCTTGACGATGGAGTCTCCGCCGAGCCCCAGCAGCAGCAGGCCAAGCAGAAACCAGGCGATGGCAATGGCGATCATCGAGCACTCCCCCAGCGGTCGTCGCGCGATTCTACGCTTGGCCCGGCCGCGAGGCTGGGCGCTGCATCAAGGATCAGCCACAACCTTCGGTGTAATCGACCTGCGGGGTCTGGCCGACCCGCCACGCGCTGACCCGGCCGTCGGGCCCCAGGGCGAAATCGATCACCGCCGCACCTTCCTGCGCCGGACGCACGCGCAGGTGCTGGGCCTTGTCGTCGTACTTGTCGGGACCGACATCGGCACGCTCCGGATACAGCACCTGCAACTCGCCCAGGGTCATGCCGACCCTGCCGCCGCCTGGCGCGGTGATGGCGGCGCTGCGCACGTCATAGCGGACCAGCTTGCGGCCTTCGATCATCAGGCGTGGGTCATCGGCCTGCTGCGGACGCAGGAAATAGCAGTCCTCGTTGCCGTCGTCGGCCGGCAATGGCCTGCCTGCCGCATCGCTGCCCAGCCCCTGCAGCGGCGCGCCGAAGCCGCTGCGCACCTCGGCGATGCCCGCACCCAGCGCCACCCCGCCGAAACCGTCCAGGCGTGCGGGGCTGTCGGCGCGGGCATCGTTGGCCGGCCGTGACGCCAGGTCCGGATCGGCCGATTGCGCCGGGCCGGTGGCACTGGCGGTCTCGGCCGGCGAGTCGCTGCCGCTGCCGGCCGCTCCCTGTTTGTCCGAACCACCGCCACAGGCGGTCAGGGACAGCAGCATCAGGCCAGCCAATGGCAGCAGCTTCATCGGTATCGCTCCAGGAGGGATGGGCGGACGCTACCGCAGGCCGCGTGCAGGCGCTGCATTGTCATCGCTGTTTCATCGCCTTCGTTCAGGCTCGGCGTGCACCGTCCTGGCTGTCCCATCCATGCAACCGCGCAAGACCGATCTCGCCCGAACCGCGCTGCAGGCGCACCGCGCGCCGCTGGACATGCGCCAGCGCCGGTTGCTGATCCTGTGCGATGGCCAGCGCAGCGTCACCGAGCTGAGCGGGCTGATGGGCCAGGAGACGCCGGCCATGCTGATCCAGCTGATCCATGCCGGCTATCTGGAAGCCGACGCCCCTCCTCCCGCAGTGACGGCATCCGGGCCCACCCCTGCACGGCCGCAGACACCCGCGACCGCGGCCACGCCGATCGAACGGCGTCGCTCGCTGGTCGCCTCACGGATCTATGTGCTGGGTATCCTGGAGCTGCAGCGGCATCCACAGGCAGCGGCGCTGTTCCGCGACCTGCAGCAGGCACGTGCGCAGACCGATGTGCTGCAGGTGCTGCACTCGGCGTTGCAGGTACTGCCCACGCTGACCTCCGAAGGCTACTGCGAACGCGTACGGCAGCGGCTGCTGGAAGTCCTGCCGCTGGAGCACTGCGACGCCTTCACCGATGCCGCATGAGGCTCATCGGAAGTTGTTGCGCAGCCCTGCCCAGCACTGCTGGTAATCGGCCTGCCGGTGCCCGGCATCAAGCGCCTGGGCGGTCGGGCGGATCACCGCGCGGGTCTCGAACATGAAGGCCATGGTGTCCTTGACCACGTCGGGCCTGGACAGATCGGCACTGGAGGCCCTGTCGAAGGTCGGTGCATCCGGTCCGTGGCCGCTCATGCAGTTGTGCAGGGAGGCGCCGCCCGGCACGAAGCCTTCGGCCTTGGCATCGTAGGCACCGTGCACCAGGCCCATGAACTCGCTGGCGATGTTGCGGTGGAACCACGGTGGCCGGAAGGTGTTCTGCGCCACCAGCCAGCGCGGCGGGAAGATGGCGAAATCCATGTTGCTGGTCCCTGCTGTGTCGCTGGGCGAATGCAGTACCAGGAAGATCGACGGGTCCGGGTGGTCGTAGCTGATCGAACCGAGGGTGTTGAAGCGGCGCAGATCGTAGCGGTACGGCGCGTAATTGCCGTGCCAGGCGACCACGTCCAGCGGCGAATGGTCGATCGGCGCGCGCCACAGGCGTCCTTCGAACTTGGCGATCAGTTCGAACTCACCGTCGAGGTCCTCGAAGGCCGCATGCGGGGTTTCAAAGTCGCGCGGATTGGCCAGGCCGTTGGCGCCGATCGGCCCCAGATCGGGTAGCTTCAGCAGGGCGCCGTAGTTCTCGCAGATGTAGCCCCGGCTCGGGCCATCAGGCAGCTCGACGCGGAAGCGCACGCCACGCGGAATCACCGCGATCTGCTGCGGTTCGATCTCGATCACGCCAAGCTCGGTCAGCAGGCGCAGGCCACCCAGCTGGGGCACGATCAGCAGTTCGCCGTCGGCATCGTAGAAGTAGCGGCCAACCATGTCCCGGTTCGCGGCATACAGATGAATGCCGACGCCGGCGTGGGCATCCGGCGAACCATTGCCGCCCATGGTGTACAGCCCTTCGACGAAGTCGGTGGGCAGTTCCGGCAGCGGCAGCGGGCTCCAGCGCAGCTGGTTCGGCGAGGCCGGCTGCGAGCCGAAATCGCACTGCAGGCGCGATTGCGCGAACGGGGTGAACTCACCATGGGTCACCGCCGGGCGGATCCGGTACAGCCAGCTGCGCCGGTTGCTGCCGCGCGGCGCGGTGAAGGCGGTGCCGGACAGCTGCTCGGCATACAGGCCATGGGCCACCTTCTGCGGCGAGTTCTGCCCGACCGGCAGCGCGCCGGCCACGGCTTCGGTGGCGAATTCGTTGCCGAAACCGGACTGGTAGCCACGGGCGGTGATGGAGGTGGACATGGGGGCTCCTGGAACGGCAAGGCCGGAACGGAAAGCCGCCGGGCATGGCCCGGCGCTACCGCTGAGGGTGCAGGTCTGAAACGTTACAGCACGCCGCGGCGGATCTGGTCGCGCTCGATGCTCTCGAACAGCGCAGTGAAGTTGCCTTCGCCGAAACCTTCATTACCCTTGCGCTGGATGATCTCGAAGAAGATCGGGCCGATGCAGTTCTGGGTGAAGATCTGCAGCAGCTTGCGCTGGTGGGTTTCCGGATCGGCGTCGATGAGGATCTTGTTCTTCGCCAGGCGCGGCACGTCCTCGCCATGGTTCGGCACGCGCTGGTCGATCACGTCGAAGTAGGTGTCCGGTGTGTCGAGGAAATCCACGCCCTGCGCACGCATCGCCTCGACGGTCTCGTAGATGTTCTCGGTGAAACAGGCGATGTGCTGGATGCCCTCGCCCTTGTAGGCGTCCAGGTATTCGTTGATCTGGCTCTTCGGATCGGACGATTCGTTGAGCGGAATGCGCACGATGCCGTCCGGCGCGGTCATGGCCTTGGACACCAGGCCGGTCTTCAGGCCCTTGATGTCGAAGTAGCGGATCTCGCGGAAGTTGAACAGCCGCTCGTAGTAGTCCGACCACTGCTGCATGTTGCCGAAGTACAGGTTGTGGGTCAGGTGGTCGATGAAGGTCAGGCCGAAGCCCACCGGATGCTGATCGACGCCGGCGATCGGCTCGTAGTCGCCGTCGTAGATGCTGCCGGCGCTGCCATAGCGGTCGACCAGGTACAGCATGCAGTCACCGATGCCCTTGATGACCGGCGCGCCGACCGCCTTGCTGTCCGGCTTGAAGCCGATGGCCTCGGCACCGTTGCCCAGCGCGGTCTGGTAGACCTCCTGGCCCGGCTTCTTGAAGCGGATGGCGAAGCCGCAGGCGCACGGACCATGCTTTTCGGCGAAGTCGGCAGCGAACGAATCCGGGTCTTCATTGACCAGGAAGTTGACGTCGCCCTGGCGATAGACGGTAATCGGACGCTGCTTGTGCCTGAGCACCGCCGTGAAGCCCATCCTGCGGAAGTAGTCGTGCAGCTCCTGGCCGCGGCCGGCCGGGGCAGCAAACTCGACGAACTCGAAACCATCGATGCCCATCGGGTTCTCGAAGGTGGTGACCTGCATGCCCGGATTGGGATGCGAGGAGGGCTGGACTGCGGTATTCATGGCGGGGCTCCGAATCGGTACCGCATCGGTACAAACCAGGTGCGGGCAGGTAACGACCCGGCGAGAATGCAGGGTCTGGACCCAACCCTTATAGTTACACTTGAAACCACCAGCAAGGTGCACCGCAACATGAGCCCCGCCGATCCCGCTTCGACACGCCTGCGTGCATCGCACGTCCTGCTCGACCTGGAACAGTTCCTGCCCTACCGGCTGAGCGTGCTGTCCAACCGGGTCAGCGGCAACATCGCCAAGCTGTACGGTGATCGCTACGGTCTGGCCATTCCGGAATGGCGGGTCATCACCATCCTGGCGCTGTATCCCGGGTCGTCGGCCAGCGAGGTCTCCGACCGCACGGCGATGGACAAGGTGGCGGTCAGCCGCGCGGTGGCGCGCCTGCTCGAGCGTGGCTTCATCAAGCGCGAGACCCATGGCGACGACCGTCGCCGCTCGGTCCTGGCCCTGTCGGCAGCGGGCTTCGAGGTGTACGAGACCATCGCGCCGCTGGTGATCGAGATCACCCGCAAGCTGATGTCGGTGCTGAGCGAGGAGGAGGAACAGCTGCTGGAAACGCTGATCCTGCGCCTGGCGGGCGATGGCCTGGAACGGATGGGCGAAGGCGTCTGAGGCGTGCCGCCGGGGCTCGGCCCCAGTCTCAGGACAGCACGGTTCAGCTCAGGTGCTTGCGCCGCGCATGGATCCACGGCACAGCGAGTGCACCGATCGCGCCACCGGCAAAGCCCAGCGACGCGGCAACCGTGGCTGCTTCGACCGCACCCGGCAGGGCCAGCGCGGCAGCCACCAGCAGCAGCGACGGCACGCCGACGAAGGTGCCGAGGAAGAAATGCCAGCGCGGCGACCACGTGTTGAGCTGCAGCAGGCTGACCGGCTGCCATGCTTCGCCGGCTGCGTCTTCGGCCATCTTCGCCACCACCTTGCCCAGATCCACCTCGGGCAGCGCGCGTCCCTGGCGCGCGGTCGCGAGCGCCTCGGCAACGGCGTCCACGGGCGGAAAACCGGACGGCCATGGCACCGGTGCGGGCACCCCGTACGCCGTCAACAGCGGCACGCTCAGCCATGGTGCGACCAGTGGACGCATGCGACGGCGACCGTACACGCACCAGACCTGCGACTGGCCATGCGCGACCACGCTGTACAGCGCCAGCTCGGTGGCCGCCGGATAGCCCAGCATGGTCACCCGCGCGGCCAGGCTGTCCTGCCCCACGGCACGCAGGAAGCCCGCGCGGCTGCGCCCCTCCTGCATCCACGCCACGCCCAGCGCCCCGACCAGAAAGGCTTCGGCCACGTCCCTGCCGCCCGCAGTGGCGCGTTCGTCACTGGCCAGGTACCACGCCAGCGACTTCGGTTCGGCCACATCCGGCAGGCCCCAACGGCTGTCGTCGCCCAGCACATGACGCACCGGCAGGCGCGCGGCCGCGGTCTCGCCACGTTCTCCCGGCTGCAGGAACGGCAGCACGCCCTGGATGAAGGTGGACAGCTCGATGGCGCGTACGCCGTTGCCCTGCCATTCCGGCGGCAGCAGGCCGGCCAGCTGGCCCTGCGACGCCAGCGCATCGAGTCGCGATTTCTGTTCCACCAGCGTCTGCACCGCGCCCTTCAGCACGACGTTGTCAGGCAGTGCGATCTGCGGCAGGCGATGGTGCGGCGGGGCCGCTTCGGGGGCACTGTCGCCGATGCCGACGTCATCCAGCAGTGCGTCCTGTGCCGGCAGGGTCACGCCCTCGCCAGCACCACCCTCGCCCAGGCTGCTGGCAGGATCGGGCAATCGTTCGGCGTGGTCGCTGTGCATGGGCGTTCCGGTAGGGTGCGTCGACGTCGGGTCGACCGGGAGCCTTGCCGGTAACGGCGTGCGTGCGATGAAATTGAGGCGGCGATGCTGGGAATGTGACGGCGCGCGCATCCGCCGGGCATGGCCCGGCGCTACCGATCAGGCGCCCACTGCTTGAGGAAGGCCATCACCTGCGCCGGCAGGTAGGTCTCGCCCCTGCGCATTGCCGCCGTTGCCTGCGGTGCCAGCAGGGTGCCGTCGGCATCGAGCACCAGCAGGTAGGGGTAGTCGCGGCCCATCTCCGGGAACTGGCCGAGGAAAGCGCTGTTGGGCTTCTCGTCGCTCTCGTTGACCTTCACCCACACGTAGTGGGCATCGCGGAAACGGCGCAGGTCGCCATCCCCCTCCACGATCTGGTCCAGCGCATGACAGCGGTCGCAGCCGGCGTTGCCGACCTCGAGGATGATGCGCTTCTTGCCACGCTGGGCTTCCACCTTGGCGGTGGCCAGATCGTCGGCGGGGTCGCGGGCCGGGTCGAACTGTGCACTGAGCCCGGCGATGGCGGCGATATCCGCCGCCACCGGGGTGTTGCCCGAGGCCACCGGTTCGCTGGGGTCAGCGACCGGTGGCTCGGTGGGACGGGTATCCAGTGGCTGCGTCGGCCCGGTGGCGGCGGGTGGCGGGGGTTGCGAACACGCGCCGATCAGCGCCGCACAGACCATCCCCATCGCACCACCGAGCTTCCTACGCATGCCAGCTACCCTCTCATCACTTGACGCCGTGCATCAGCTTGTTGATCAGCGGGGCGATCAGGAACAGCACCACGCCGGAACCGATCAGGGCCCAGAAGCCGAAGGTATACCCCTTCAGTGCCGAATCGATCGTCATGCCGCCTTCACCACTGACGGCGCCGGCGAAGATGCCCGACAGGTTGTTGCCGATGCCGGTGGACAGGAACCAGCCACCCATGCCGAAGCCGACCAGGCGGACCGGGGCCAGCTTGGTCACCATCGACAGGCCGATCGGCGACAGGCACAGCTCACCGACGGACTGGATGACGTAGACCATGAACAGGGTCCAGAACGGGATCTTGCCGTCCACGACCATCTGCGACAGGGCAAACATCAGCAGGGCGAAGGCCGCGCCGTTGAACAGCAGGCCCAGGCCGAACTTGCGCGGGATGGACGGATTGGCGCGACCCAGGGCCACCCAGATCCAGGCGATCAGCGGCGCCAGGGTGATGATGGCCACCGAGTTCACCGACTGGAACCACGCGGTCGGGAAGGTCCAGTTGCCGAAGTCACGGTTGACGATGTTCTCGGCCAGGAAGGTGAACGAGCTGCCGGCCTGTTCGAAGAACATCCAGAACATGACGTTGAACGCGAAGATGATCAGCATGGCGATCACGCGGTCGCGCTGCACCTTGCCCTCGCGGATGCCTTCGACCAGCAGCAGCACGGCCAGCGCAGCGAACATCACGCCCAGGATCCAGGCCAGCGCGGTGGCGCCGGTCGCCAGCAGGAAGTAGGCGACCGGGATGGCCACCAGCGCGCCTACCAGCACCATCACGATGCGACCGAAGCCTTCGGCACCGGCCGGCGGTGCGCCGATGCCCTTCAGGCCGGCCCGGCCGATGTAGAACCACACCAGCGAGATCAGCATGCCCACGCCGGAGGCGATGAACACGACCTTGTACGACGGCATTTCCGAAGTGCCGAACACCTTGCGGGCCAGGTACTCGGTCAGCACCGGGGCGATCATCGCGCCGATGTTGATGCCCATGTAGAAGATGGTGAAGCCCGAATCGCGGCGCTCGTCCTTCAGGCCATACAGCTTGCCGACCATGGTGGAGATGTTCGGCTTGAACAGGCCGTTGCCCACGATGATCGTGGCCAGGCCGAGCTTGAACAGATGCTCTTCCGGCAGCGAGATCATGAACAGGCCGGCCGCCATGATGATCGCGCCGGTCAGGATCGAGCGCTGGTAGCCCAGCACCCGGTCGGCCACGTAGCCGCCGAAGATCGCCGCCGCGTACACCAGCGCCAGATAGGCACCGTAGATACGGCTGGCATCGCCCTCGCCGGCGGCGTTGCCGTTGTAGAACTGGGCGACGATGTAGAGCACCAAGGCCCAGCGGATGCCGTAGAACGCAAAGCGTTCCCAGAACTCGGTCATGAACAGCATCCACAGCGGGCGCGGGTGGCCCAGCGTGGTCTTGAAGTCCGGCAGCGCCGGCTCCGGGGTGTTCGCAGTGGCGTTTACGCTCATGCGGGATTCCTGGTTCGGTGGATGACGAGCACGTCCGATGTGCAATGGAGCAACGCGCGAGGATCACCGACTTGTGGCGTTCACGTCAAATACACGCCGTTTGAGGCAGGTGCCCGCCTGCTCGCTGAACTTGCATCTGAAACGATCCAGCCGCCGGCCGGGATCCGGATGAATGGGGATCAGCCCAGCTCCGGCGGGGGCGCGGCCTGCAGCGTGGTCCGCACCTGGAACAGCTCGGGGAAGAAGGTCAGCTCCAGCGCCTGGCGCAGGAAGCCGACCCCGGACGAGCCTCCGGTACCACGCTTGAAGCCGATCACCCGCATCACCGTACGCATGTGGCGGAACCGCCAGAGCTGGAAGGCCGTCTCCAGGTCCACCAGGTCCTCGCACAGCGAATACTCGCGCCAGTAGCGGTCGGTGTCCTGGTAGATGCGCTCGAAGACCGGCTGCAGGGCGTCGTCGGCCACATGCGGCTGGGTCCAGTCGTGGGTCTCGTACATCGCCGGCACGGCGTGGCCGAAGCGGGCCAGGTACTTCAGGAATTCCTCGTACAGGCTGGGTGCCTCCAGCACGCTCCGCAGCTGCGCCTGCCCGGCCGGATCATGCTCGAACACCTGCAGCATCTGCGCGTTCTTGTTGCCCAGCAGGAACTCGATGTAGCGGTACTGCAGCGACTGGAAGCCCGAGGAAGGCCCCAGCACGTCGCGGAAGCCCATGTACTCGGACGGGGTCAGGGTTTCCAGCACCGACCACTGCTCGGTGAGCTGGCGCAGCACCTGCTTGCTGCGGGCCAGCACCTTGCGGCACTGCCAGACTTCATCACGCTGCAGGAAGCCGATGGCCGCGCCAAGCTCGTGCCCCAGCAGCTTCAACCACAGCTCCGACGTCTGGTGCTGGATGATGAAGAGCATCTCGTCGTGGTGCGGCGGGTTGGACAGCGGCTGCTGGGCACTGAGCAGCTGGTCCAGCCGCAGGTAGCCGCCGTAGGTCAGCCGGCCGTGCAGGTCGGTGTGGATGCCGGCTTCGAGATCGCGTTGGTTGTTGTCGACGGACATGGGCGGGACCAGATCGGGGGCGGCAAGGGTAGCGCGTTGCCGCCGCGCTGGCAGCCGGAGGATCCATACCGGGCCGTGCGGTGGGCCGTGGATCACCCGGCGATGGCGCGCCCGCGCGTGGAACCGTTTGCGACGTTGCACCGGCAGTCAGCCGGAGGCGTATTCTGATGCTATGCAGCAACGACTGAATACGTTGTTGTTATTGGCCCTCCACCCGCCGGCAGGGGTACAACGGGGAATCGCCGTGTTGCGCCGCAGGAAGGCTATTTCGTACGCGTTCCTTAACATGGCGATTCATATCATTTGTAACTTCTCTGTCGAAGGTGCAGTACGCGATGACGGTTGCCGCTGAATTCAAGATCGAATACCTGCAGTATCTGGATGCGGACGGCACGCTCGTCCGCGACGACCTGCCCGAATCCCTGAAGGATCCGCGCGTCCTGGTGCCGCTGTTCAAGCAGATGCTGTACGTACGCACGTTCGACAGCAAATCCATCGCCCTGCAGCGCACCGGCAAGCTGGGTACCTATGCCGCCTGCCTGGGTCACGAGGCGGCGCACGTGGGCATCGGCGCCGGCATGCGCGAAGGCGACGTGCTCGGCCCGAGCTACCGCGAGTACGGCGCGATGTTCATGCGTGGCGTGCGCCCGTACGACGTGCTGATGTACTGGGGCGGCGACGAGCGCGGCAACGACTTCACCGGCAATGCGGTGAAGGACTTCCCGTTCTGCGTGCCGATTTCCACGCAGTGCCTGCACGCTGCGGGCGCCGCGCTGAAGTTCAAGCTCAACAACGAGCAGCAGGTCGCGGTGGCGGTGTGTGGCGATGGCGGCAGCTCGAAGACCGACTTCTATGCCGCACTGAACTCTGCCGGTGCCTACAAGCTGCCGCTGATCCTGTGCATCGTCAACAACGGCTGGGCCATCTCGGTGCCGCGCTCGGCGCAGACCGGCGCCGAAACGCTGGCACAGAAGGGCCTGGCTGGCGGCCTGCACTGCCTGCAGGTGGACGGCAACGATCTGATCGCGGTGCTGGCGGCGATGGAACAGGCGCGCGAGCGCGGCCTCGCCGGCGAAGGCGGCACCGTGCTGGAACTGATGACCTACCGCCTGTCCGACCACACCACCGCCGACGACGCGCGCCGCTACCGCGACGACGCCGAAGTGAAGGATGCCTGGACCCGTGAGCCGATGCTGCGCCTGCGCAAGTACCTCACCGCCCAGGGCGTGTGGAGCGAGGATGAAGAAAAGGCCTGGGTGGAGCAGTGCGGCGCCAGGGTCGACGAGGAAGTGAACCAGTACCTCAATACCCCGGTGCAGCCGGTCGAGGCGATGTTCGACTACCTGTATGCCGATCCGCCGCCGGATCTTCTGGCCCAGCGCGCGGCCGCCATTGCCCTGGAGCAGCGCCATGGATGACATCAAGACGGGCGCTTCCGCTTCCCAGGCCAATGCCGCCGACAGCGCTGCTGTCGCCGGTGGAGACATCGCAATGACCGCTACCCCCATCACCCTGATCGAAGCCATCACCCAGGCGCTGGCCTGGGAGCTGGAACACGACCCGTCGGTGCTGGTGCTGGGCGAGGACGTGGGCGTCAACGGCGGCGTGTTCCGCGCCACCGCCGGCCTGCAGCAGCGCTTCGGTGCGCAGCGCATCCTCGACACCCCGCTGGATGAAACGACCATCGCCGGCCTCACCGTCGGCCTGGCCGCGCAGGGCATGAAGCCGGTGGCCGAAGCCCAGTTCGATGGCTTCGTCTACCCGATGGTCGACCACATCATCTGCCACGCCGCGCGCCTGCGCACCCGTACCCGTGGCCGCCTGCACTGCCCGATGGTGCTGCGCGTGCCGTGGGGCGGTGGCATCCGTGCGCCGGAACACCACAGCGAAGCCAACGAATCGATCTTCACCAACGTGCCGGGCCTGCGCGTGGTGCTGCCGTCCAGCCCGCAGCGCGCCTATGGCCTGCTGCTGGCCGCCATGCGCGATCCCGATCCGGTGATCTACATGGAGCCCAAGCGCATCTACCGCCAGTACAAGGAAGTGGTCGTCAACGACGGCGAAGCCCTGCCGCTGGACGTGTGCTTCGTGCTGCGCGACGGCACCGACGTGACCCTGGTCGCCTGGGGTGCGCAGGTGAAGGAAGCGCTGGAAGCGGCCGACAAGCTGGCTGGCGAGGGCATCAGTGCCGAAGTCATCGACGTGGCCACGCTGCGTCCGCTGGACTTCGCCACCATCGCCGAGTCGGTGTCCAAGACCGGCCGCTGCGTGATCGTGCAGGAGGCCCCGAAGACCGCGGGCTTCGGTGCGGAAATCGCCGCGCGTCTGGCCGAGGAATCGATGTACGACCTGCTGGCCCCGGTCGAGCGCGTTACCGGCTACGACACCCACATTCCGCTGTTCCGCCTGGAGATGAAGTACCTGCCGAGCGTGGACCGGATCGTGACCGCGGCCAAGCGCGCGGTGGCGGCAGGCTGACATGCGGGCCCGCCTCCTTGGGGCTTACCGCAGCCAGTATCCCAACCCGCTCCGGTTCCGCACCGGCCAGATCGTCGAAGTAGGCGTACGTGACGAGGAATGGCCGGCGTTTGCCTGGGTACGCACGAGCGATGGACGCGCCGGCTGGGCGCCCGTCGCCTGGCTGCAACTGCTGGACGACGGTCGCGCCGAAGCCCTGCGCGATTACGACGCCCGCGAGCTGGATGTGGAAAGCGGCGAGATGGTCAAGCTGCATCACGAACACGGCGGATGGTGGTGGTCCGAGCGCGCCAATGGTGCGACGGGCTGGCTGCCGGCCCGCGAACTGGAACTGCTGGAAGAGAACTGCAAATGAGCCAGACCAAGAATTTCAACCTGCCCGACCTGGGCGAAGGCCTGCCGGACGCGACCATCGTCGAGTGGTTCGTGAAGGAAGGCGATGTGATCAAGCTGGACGAGCCACTGGTGTCGATGGAGACCGCCAAGGCCGTGGTGGAAGTGCCGTCGCCGGTCTCCGGCAAGGTGCTGAAGCTGTCCGGTGCGGCCGGCGACATCATTCCGACCGGCTCGGTGCTGGCCAGCTTCGAGATCGACCCGAACCTGCCGCAGCGTGCCGATGGCCAGGACACCGGCCACAGCCACGGCCATGCGCCGGCACCGGCTGCGGCCGCAGCACCGACCCCGCCGCCGCTGCCGACTCCGGCACCGGCCGCCGCCGAGGACGCCAAGGCCGAGCGCGATGACGCCGGCACGGTGGTCGGCGCGATGCAGAGCTCCAATGCCGTGCACACCGAACAGGCGCTGGCCGTCGGTGGCGTCAAGGCCGTGCCGGCGGTGCGTGCGATGGCCCGCAAGCTGGGCGTCGACCTGAGCCGCGTGCGCGCCACCGGCAGCGATGGCGCGGTGACCATGGCCGACGTCAAGCAGGCCGCCGCCAACGGCACCGCCAAGCTCGGCGCCGCGCCGGCCCCGGCTGCCGCTGCGGCCTATGCCGCGCCGGCCCCGGCGCAGGTGTCTGCGCCGGTACAGAACGAAACCCGCACCCCCTTGTCTGCGGCGGGCAAGCCGATGCGCACGCAACCGCCGGGCGTGGTCGCCAAGGGCCAGCCGGAACCGCTGAAGGGCGTGCGCCGCAACATGGCGCGGGTGATGGCCGATGCGCACAGCAAGGTCGTACCGACCACGCTCAACGACGACGCCGACATCCATGCCTGGCTGCCCGGCAACGACGTCACCGCCCGCCTGGTGCGTGCCATCGTGGTTGCCGCGCAGAAGGTGCCGGCGATGAACGCCTGGTTCGATGGCGAAGCGCTGACCCGCACCCTGCACGCGCAGGTGGACATCGGCATCGCCGTGGACACCGATGACGGCCTGTTCGTGCCGGCCCTGCGCAACGCCGACATGCTGGACGCCCGTGGCATCCGCGAAGGCGTGAACCGCCTGCGCGAGCAGGTGGAAGCGCGCTCGATCGCGGCCTCGGAACTGAGTGGCTACACCATCTCGCTGTCCAACTTCGGCATGTTCGCCGGCCGCTACGCGACCCCGGTCGTGGTGCCGCCGTGCGTGGCCATCGTCGGTGCCGGCCGTGCCCGCCATCAGATGACCCCGGTGATGGGCGGCGTGGAAGCGCACAAGGTCATCCCGCTGTCGGTCACCTTCGACCACCGCGCAGCCACCGGCGGCGAAGCTGCCCGCTTCCTGCGCGCGATGATGGACGACCTGGCCCTGGCCAGCTGATGGGATGGGTGCCAACTGTTGGTTGGCACATCATTGGACGAAGCGCCGGGCACTGCCCGGCGCTTTTTTTGTTTCACGATGCCCCCAGCTCAGCACTTCGCTGGACTACGCCAAGGCTCCAAATCCGCAGTGATGCGGCGAAGCTCCAGGCGCTGACCGTCCAACTCCGGCACACCGTGGTACCCGGCCTTCTTCGCAAGATTACCCGACAGGCCGCCGGGTGTTCATGTTTCAGTACCGCTCGAACGCCGACGAGCGGCGCAAAACCCGCCCTGCCCTGATACTGGGAACTGACCGTCGAACAGGCCCGTGCCTTGGCGCAGGAGTGGTTAGCAGAGGTTCGCTGGGGAAGCGATTCGAGCGCAGCCAAGAACGCCGCCCGCAAGGCACCGACTCCGCAATCGGGAACTGGCGCAAGCCGCCAATGACATTGCCGCCGACACCGGACTGACGCATCGGCCCGTCACCGACGGTCGCGGTGGCGTATCGTGAGAGCGTGGGCGGCAATGCGGGCCAGCCATCTGATCTGCCACTCACTGTGCGCCGCCACCCTCCTTGAACGCACTTAGGCAGAGATCCACGAAGCTACGCACTTTGGGATCCATATAGCGGCTCGACGCGAATACGGCGTGGACAGGCGCCGGAACCTCTGCCCAGCCGGGAAGCACGCAAGACAGCGTGCCAGCTGCCACATAGGGTTCAGCCATGAAACGCGGCAAGTGCGTGATCCCGAGTCCTGCAAGCGCGAGGTTCTTCGCGGCGATCGTGCTGTTGACTGCACAGCGCGGGGATGCCGTGACCTTCTCGGTGTTCTCACCATTTACCAGGGCCCAATTGGAGCGCCCCCGCGTCGTCTTCATGATCAGGTTGTGGCGCTTCAGGTCGCCGACGGCGGAAAGCACCGGCCCGCGCTTCAGATAGCCAGGGGCCGCATACAGCCCGTAAGACACCTCGCCGAGTTTGCGCGCCGAGAGCCCCGAATCCTCAAGCGCGCCAACACGGATGGCGACGTCGAAGCCTTCATGGATGATATCGACCAGACGGTTCGTGTATTCCGCTTCCACCGTCACTTTCGGGGCCGTTCGCAGAAACGCTGCGATCCATCCGTCCACGATCATCGTTCCGAACTCGGATCCAGCCGTGAGCTTGAGCAGTCCTTTGGGCTCCCTGGACTGCTGCGCTACCGCCGCCTCCGCTGCTTCGGCGGCGGTCAGGATGCACATGGCGCGCTCGAAGTAATCGCGCCCGACCTCGGTCACGCTGAGGCGCCGTGTCGAGCGGGTGAGGAGCTGTGCGCCGAGCTTCTTCTCCATGCGACTGACGATGCGGCTGATACGCGCCTTGTCGGTGCCCAGCCGATCCGCAGCCGTCGTGAAAGAGCCGTCGGTCACAACCGCCACGAAGACGCGCATCTCGGGCAGATCGATTGATGTATTCATGGACAACAGTATTTGACTTATCCATATATTTATCAATCAAAAGCGTAAGTCCATAGTCCGATTCATGCAACACGTCGCACTCAATGAAATCAGCGGCGGCACTGACTCGCTGCGGTTGTGAGCGTCACGGCGATCGAGACGCTCACCGCCCTGACGTTCGAACGACTTGCTTGCATCGCGGCGCGCTCAGGCGTGCGTCCCATGAAACCTGTCGGCGGATTCCCGCCGTTCTCCCATAGAAGGAATGCGAAGATGACTCAAACAATCGGAATCATTGGCTCCGGCCTCGTCGGAAAGGCCGTTGCGCGCCTCGCGATCGCAGCGGGCTACAAGGTGGTGATCAGCAACTCCCGCGGCGCGGACACCCTCAAGGAGCTGATCGAGGAACTTGGTCCGCTGGCGAGCGCCGGCACCACCGAGGAGGCCATCGCGGCGGGTGACATCGTCACGCTCTCGATCCCGATCGCCGCCTCCGAGCAGCTGCCCGTCGGCAAGTTCGCGGGCAAAGTCGTACTCGACCAGACGAACTACTATCCCGCGTTCGGCAACAACGACGTTCTCGACAAGGGGGAGCTGACCTCGAGTGGGCTGATCCAGCGGCGTTTGCCGGGAGCAAAGGTCGTCAAGGGCCTTCACAACCTCAGCTGGCTCCACATGAAGGCCAACGCGACGCCGAAGGGATCGGCGAGCCGCACGACGCTGCCGATCGCAGGTGACGACGCCGGAGCGAAGCAGGCGGTGACCGAGTTCTTCGACAACATCGGCTTCGATACCATCGATGCGGGCTCGCTCGCAGACAGCTGGCGCATTGAACCGAGCACGCCCATCTACTTCTGGCGCTATGCTCCGACGGTAGATCTGAAAGCGACGGGCGAAGAAGCCGAGCGCGCCTACACGCAGCCCGGCACGCCCGTGTCGCGCGAAGATGCTCAGCGCTTGATCAACGAGGCAAAGCGCCCGTCACCGATCGGCGGCACGTTCGAGGGCATGCCGCAGGTCCACGTCGACCTCTTCATGGCCCAGGCAAGCGCCGCGACCGTCAAGAAGTAAAGCCTCTACATCGGGCGCCCTTGCGGGCGCCCGATGACCGTTCACAGCCTCTGGCCGATACGGTGCGCCTGGCCCGACAGACAAGTGGAACCATGCAACTGGCGCCTCTCGCCGTGCCGATGATTGCCACTCGTGTGGCCTCGTTCCAATCGTTTATTGATGCGCATAAAGACAACTGTCTGTCGTTTTGTCTGCCATTTATCTATTTTTCAATCATCCCTAGAGTAGTGCTTTCAACGCGCTACCGGGAAGCTCGAAAGCAGATGAAGATAGGAATCTTGAATGCTGGCAATGTCGGCAGTCGCCTAGCGCGAGCCTGGGCAACCGCAGGTCATGACCTCGTCATTGCGAAGGACGGCGAGGATCGCAAGATCGCACCGCTGCTGGCAGAACTGGGCGATCAGGCCCGGCTCGGCACGATCCGGGAGGCCGCCGAGTTCGGCGAGGCCGTTCTGTTCTCCGTCTACTGGCCGCGGGTCGACGCGATCGTCAGCGAAGTGGGCGACGCGCTCGATGGCAAGACCGTCATCGACACCATGAATCCGCTCGGCGTCACCGCTGAGTTCCAGCATTTCCACGAGCTGGACTTCATGCGCGACAACTCGACCTCCGAGGTTCTGCAACAACGCTTGCCGAAGGCTCGTATCGTCAAGGCGTTCAATCTGCTGGGATCGCCACTGCTCGAGGCCGCAGCGTGGTCGAAGTCGCCGGTGCAGCCCAACGTCTTCTATGTCAGCGACGACGCTTCGGCCGGGCAGGTGACGCGCGGTCTGATCGCTGATGCCGGTTTCAAACCCATCAACGCCGGCCGCCTCAAAGGCGCCCGGCAACTGGAGCAGGCCGGCGTCCTGCTGCACCACATTGCCGAGCATGAATATGCCGGGGACGCGGAGGGTCTTGTCCGGCTGGCGCTGTCGGTCATCGAGGCAAACCCCGGCCCGATCGCACGCGAACGGATCACCTGAGCCACCTCGCAATCCGATCCGCCAGGCCACTGAAATCACACTTTGCTTTACCCAGGAGAATCTCATGTCCCAGTCCCTCAATGGCAAAACCGCACTCGTCACTGGCGGATCGCGCGGCATCGGTCGCGCGATTGCCGAGCGGCTTGCGGCCAACGGTGCGACCGTTGCCATCACCTACAACACAAGCAGCGCAGGCGCGGAAGAAGTGGTTGCGACCATCGAGAAAGCGGGCGGCAACGCCTTCGCACTTCACGCCGACCTGGTTGATGCCGCGGCGATCCCGGCACTGTTCGATGCGCTCGACCACGAGTTCACTGCAAGGAAGGGCAGCAAGGCGCTCGACATTCTGGTCAACAACGCCGGCAACCCAGGCTGGGGCGGTCTTGCCGATGCGACGCCGGACGCCTGGAACACGATGTTCGCGGTTCACGCCCGCGCACCGTTCTTCGTCGTTCAATCCGCGCTGAGCCGTCTCTCCGATGGTGGTCGGATCATCAATATGTCCTCCGGACTGGCCACGCGCCCATTGCCGGCCGTCCCCATCTACTCCATGGCCAAGGCGGCCATCAGCAACCTGACCCATGCGCTGGCGATGGAACTGGGGCCGCGCGGAATCACGGTGAACGCCGTGGCGCCGGGTTGGACGCGAACAGACATGAACGCCACTGTCCGCGAAAACGCCGACATGGTGAAGGCCATCGAAGCCGATACCGCGCTGGGACGCTTTGGCGAAACCTCGGACATCGCCGCAGTCGTGGCCTTCCTTGCCTCCGATGAAGGTCGTTGGGTGACTGCCCAGGTGATCGAGGCGAGCGGCGGCTACAAGCTCTGATTCCGCCTGGGCGGATAAGGCGTGACGCTGCCGGCGCTTGTCGCGGGCAAGTCAAACTGACCTCCGTCAAAACCGACCAGCGAAATGCGAGTTCGCTCATGGATATCGGAATCATAGGAGCCGGGGAGATCGGAGGCTCGCTGACGCGCCGGCTGTCGAAACTGGGCCACAAGGTGTCCGTCGCCAACTCGCGCGGCCCGGATTCGCTTGCCGAGCTTGCCGCCGAAACCGGCGCCACGGCGGTCACCGTCTCCGAGGCAGCCCGTAACGGCGAGATCGTTTTCGTCGCCATACCGTGTGGAAGATCGCCGAACTGCCTAAGGATCTCTTCGACGGGATCGGCCCCGACACCGTCGTCGTCGATGCCGTCAACTACTATCCCCGGGAACGTGATGGCCGGATCGATGACATCGAAACGGGTATGGCTGAAAGTCGCTGGGTGGCAAATCAATTGGGACGGCCAGGCGCCAGCAGGTAGCCGACACCACTTCGCTATGCGGGTCAGAGCCCTGCGCGCGTCCCTTTGCGCGATACAACATGCGCAGACCGATACCCAGCGCATCGGCCAGCACCTGCCCGGCCACCGGCCGTCGATGGCGGCGCAGCAGCTGCAGCAGCTGGGTCAGGCGCAGCGCACGCGACATCAGCCGACCAGTGCGCTTGATGTCACCACGTGCTCACCGGGTTGCGGGGCCAGCGCGGCTCCGGTCAGTGCCTTGGCGATCTCGGCCGCTGGATTGATCCGCCATGCCCGCGGCAGTGCCGGCCCCAGGGCACCGAGCACCGCCAGCGCGAAACGCTCGCCACGACGGACCTCGGTGCGCTCGCCGCCGATCAGTCCAGGCCGCACCAGGGTCAGCGAAGCAAACCCCAGCGCGCGCAGGTCACGCTCCAGCTCACCCTTCACCCGGCTATAGAAGATCGACGACTGCGGGTTGGCACCGGCGGCGGAATTCAATACATAGGTCTTCGCGCCCTGTGCCTGTGCGAGGCGGGCGAACGCCAGCGGATAGTCATGGTCGATGCGGTGGAAGGCCTCGCGGCTGCCGGCCTGGGCGATGGTGCTGCCCAGCGCGCAGATGACCGCGTCCACGCGCGCCCACTCAGGCGAGGCCGGCAGCGCGTCAAAGGCCAGCACCGGGTTCTCCAGCTTCCCATGGGTCAACGCCAGCGGACGCCGGGTGGGCGCGATCACGGCGCTGCAGCGCGGGTCGTCCAGCAGCCCGGGCAGTGTCAGCCCGCCGACCAGGCCGGTCGCCCCCAGCAACATCACGCGCATTACCACCTCCCGTGCGGCATCCTGTCGCCCATCCTAGCCGTTCAAGCCATCGGCAGCCGCGCCGATATGCTGGAACCAGACCCTGCCAGCCCCAGGATTCGCTCCATGACGGACCACCCCGACCCGCGCCCCGCCCCCGGCACCGCCCTCGGTCCGCCGGCACGCGTGCGCGCGGTGGCCGACGCAGGTGAGGGCGAGCGCGTGGTCCTGCAGGGCGGCAGCAGCGCAAGCCTGCAACGGCTCTTTGCTGGTGCCGATGCGCCGGAGCCGCTGCTGGCCGCGTTCGCCAATGGCATGGCGACGCTGCCGGGCGAACTGGGCGACATGGGTGATCGCCTGCAGTCCGCGCAGGCCAGCGCCGACTGGCCACGCTACGGGCGGGCGATGCGGCAACTGATCGACAAGTACATCCGCACCATCGACCAGCATTCACCGGATGGGCAGCCCGACAGCCTGCGCCTGTCCGAACAGCTGCGCCTGCTGCTGGGCGGCGCGGTAGTGGCGCTGCTGCAGCACGACCCGGACCTGCGCGAGCAGGCGCAGGCGCTGTCCCTTCGCCTGCGCCACTGGCAGCCGGGCAGCGCCCTGGAGCCGATCGAGCAGGGTGTGCGCGAGCTCGGCCATCAGATCGGCGTGCGTGCCGGCAGCTGGCAGGAACAGCAGGCGCTGCTGCTGGAGCTGTTCGCACTGCTGCTGGAGAATGTGAGCGAACTGCTGGACGATCGCAGCTGGCTGCAGGGCCAGATCGCGGCGGTGCGGCAACTGCTGTCCGGCCCGCTGCAGGCCGAGGCCGTTGAACGAACGCGTGCCGAGCTGCGCGAGGTGATCTACCGGCAGGGCCTGCTGCGCCAGGGCATCGACGACTCCAAGGCGGCGATGCGCGGACTGATGGGGGATTTCATCGAACGCATGGATGGCATGGCCACCAGCACCGGTGAATACCATGACCGTATCGGCAGCTACGCACTGCAGCTGCGCGAGGCGCGCAGCATCGCCGATCTGAACCAGCTGCTGCAGGAGGTGATGCGCGATACCGGCAAAGTGCAGCAGCAGGCCGCGCAGGCACGCGACCACCTGGCTGCCGCACGGCTGGACGTGGAGCGCGCTGAACAACGCATCGCCGAGCTGGAACAGGAACTGCGCATGGCCGGCGACCTCGCGCGCATCGATCCGCTGACCCAGGCACTGAACCGCCGGGGCCTGGACGAACTGCTGCAGCGCGAGCTGGCGCGCGCCGAACGCAACAACACGCCGCTGGGCGTGGCGGTGATCGATCTGGATGACTTCCACCAGACCAACAACGCGCATGGTCACGCCGGCGGTGACGCGCTGCTGCAGCACATGGTGGCGGTGTGCAGGCTGCTGCTGCGCGCCACCGATGGCATCGCGCGGCTGGGCGGCGACGAGTTCGTGCTGGTGCTGCCGGAGACCCCCGGTGCGGACAGCATGGCCACCGTGCAGCGCCTGCAGCGCTCACTGGCGCATCGGGTACTGACCGTGCAGGACCGGCGCGTGCCGGTGCATTTCAGTGCCGGACTGGCGCAATGGCAGCCCGGCGATGACAGCGAGGCGCTGCTGCGACGGGCCGACGAGGCGCTGTACGCGGCCAAGCGGCAGGGCAAGAACCGCGTGCAGGCGGGCTGAAGCGCTCCGCCGGGCATGGCCCGGCGCTACCGCCGCCCGTCCGGCGACACGGCTACTTCCCGCGCAGCTTCTGGATGCCGGTCACCGCCGCCAGCACGATGGCGCCAGCGACGATACCCACCACCATGTTGGCAACCGCGCCGATCAGCCAGCCCCACTGGCCCTGGCCACCGAGCGCCTGCACCGCGTGGTGCAGCGCCGGCACGTTGTGCACCAGAATGCCGCCGCCGACCAGAAACATGGCCACGGTGCCGGCGATCGACAGGAACTTCATCAACCACGGCGCCGATGCGACCAGGCCGCGTCCGAACGCTGCGACCGCTCCGCCCTTGCGCGAGAGGTACAGGCCCGCGTCGTCCAGCTTGACGATGCCGGCAACCAGTCCGTAGACGAACACCGTCATCGCCAATGCGACCACCACCAGGGTGAGCACCTGCTGGGAGAACGAGGCGGCGGCAACCACGCCCAGTGTCAGGACGATGATCTCGGCAGAGAGGATGAAGTCGGTACGGATCGCACCTTTCACCTTGTCCTTCTCCCACGCCACCATGTCCACCTGCGCATCGGCCAGTGCCTTGCGCCGCTCGGCCTGGTGCTCGGCGTCCTCGTCCGCCGAATGCAGGAAACGGTGCGCCAGCTTTTCCACGCCCTCGAAGCAAAGGAATGCGCCACCGATCATCATCAAGGGCACGATCAGCGGCACGTTCCAGCCACGACCATGCAGCCAGGCTTCCAGGGCGCTGATCGCCAGCGCGGCCGGAACCAGGATCACCTTGTTGAGCAGCGAGCCTTTGGCCACCGCCCAGACCACAGGCAGTTCACGGTTGGCAGAAACACCGGTTACCTGCTGCGCGTTCAGCGCCAGGTCGTCGCCAAGCACACCGGCCGTCTTCTTCGCGGCCACCTTGGTCAGGATCGAGACGTCATCGAGCAGCGTCGCGATATCGTCGAGCAGGGCAAACAGGCTGGCACCGGCCATGGGGGTTCCAGGAGGGAGGATGGACGGATTCTGACCGATCCAACGGCCCGGGAGGAAGTGGATTCACCGCGTGCCTACCCGGCCCCGGCCAGACTGGCGAGGTGATCCCGTTCCGCCGGGCATGGCCCGGCACTACCGGTCGTTGTCCACAAGGAGTGCCGTTTGAACAATCCGCCCACCGCCACTGGCAATCCACCGCTGGTAAAAGGCATGAGCCGACGCAGCCAGATCCTGCGCCTGCTGATGCGCTACCGTCATTCGGGGGTGTTCTCCGGCATGAACCTGGACGCAGCCGGCAGCCAGGCCGAGGTGCCGGCCGACGGCAATCCCGAGCAGTTCGTCAGTGACCTGGAAGCGCTGGGGCCGACGTTCGTCAAGCTGGGCCAGATGCTGTCCACACGTCCAGACATGGTGCCGGTGGAGTTCGCCACGGCACTGGAGCGCATGCAGGAGAAGGTGGCCGAGATTCCGGTCGAACGCATCCATGCCATCGTCGAGCAGGAGCTGGGGGCACCGGTGAGCAAGCTGTTCGCGGCCTTCGACCCCGAGCCGCTGGGCTGCGCCTCGATCGCCCAGGTCCATCGTGCGGTGATGCATGACGGCCGGCAGGTCGCGGTGAAGGTGCAGAAGCCGGAGGTCGCCGCGCAGCTGCGTTCGGACCTGGAAGCGTTGCGCAGCTTCGCTCTGGCCGCCGATCACCTGACCCAGGTCGGCCGCCGGGTCCGCCTGCGCGACTGGCTCAACGAGTTCGCCAAGACCCTGATGCAGGAGCTGGATTACCACGCCGAGGCCGAGAACCTGGCCCGCTTCGGCCGCCATCTGCGGCCCTTCCGGCGCCTGTGGGTCCCGCAGCCGATCTGGGATTACAGCAGCCAGCGCGTGCTGACCATGGAGCTGGCCACCGGCGTTCGCGTGGACGCGATACCCGGCGTACGCCGTACCGAGCAGTCGATGGACCCGTTGGCAGCCGCGCTGATCCGGGGCTACCTGGACCAGATCTTCGTGCATGGCGAGATCCACGCCGATCCCCATCCGGGCAACCTGCGGGTGATGCCCGATGGTCGCCTCGCCATCTTCGATCTGGGCATGGTCGCGCACATGCCACCGCGGCTGCGCGAGCGCCTGCTGAAGATCCTGTTCGCCGCCGTCGATGGCCGCGGCGAAGAAGTGGCGGACGATCTGATCAGCATCAGCACCCGGCTGGAAGCCTTCGACGAGGAGCGTTACCTGCGCGAGACCGGCCAGTTGATCGCGCGCTATGCCGCCAGCGGCAACTTCTCCGAGGGACGCGTGGTGCTGGACATGGTGCGCATCGCCACGGCCTGTGGATTGCGTACGCCGCCGGAACTGAGCCTGCTGGGCAAGGCGCTGCTGAACCTGGAGACGGTCTGCCGCCTGCTCGCGCCCGAACTGGACACGCGCCGCATCGTCGAGCGACAGCTGCAGCATGTGATGCGCGCGCGCCTGAAGAAGTCGCTGTCGGCCGCCAACCTCGCCAGCGAGGCGATGGAGCTGCAGCAGCTGCTGCGCGATGGGCCGCGCAAGCTGTCGGACATCATGGCCCTGCTGGCCGAGAACCGCCTGCAGATGAAGGTGACCGGGCTGGAGGAATCACGGCTGATGGAGAACCTGCAGAAGATCGCCAACCGCGTGGCGGCGGGCATCATCAGCGCAGCGCTGATTCTCGCCGCATCGCTGATGATGAAGCTCGATACCGGCTGGCATGTGTTCGGTTACCCGGCGATCGCGCTGGTGCTGATGCTGATCGGCGTGGCGTTGGGGCTGGGCATCGTCACCAGCGCGCTGTTGTTCGATCGGCGCGCGCGGGCACGCGAGGAACGCGGCCATCGATGAGCGGAGTGCGTGGTGCGCGACATGTGCACCTGCGGCATACGTCCGTCTCTGAAGTGCCGCATTCATGCGGTTCTTAATGCAATCCAACGCGCATTTTCACGCTCGTTTTACTTGATCGCGCTGTTACCGCACGCGGTCGATCAACAAACATTTCAGTCAGGTTCGTGCATGCACTATCGGGTCATCGGCCTGTCATGCACACATGCTAGCGGCAGCGCCGGTCGGATGGACACGCGTCGGTACGACGTCCATCGCACCACCCCGTTCACTGCCGAAGCCGCCTATGCTCTGGATCCTTCTGCTGTCGTTGTTGCTGCTGGTCTGGCTGTTCCTCGCTTCCGACAAATGGATGTGGTGGAAGGCCGGTTCGTTCTCACTGCTGTTGCTGGCGCTCAGCACGTGGTGGCTGATCGACAAGCTCTCCGGTGACGGACTCAACGCCGCCACGCTGTACCACCTGGGTGCGGACATGGAGGGTGCCGGCGTCGCCGACTTCAAGGGCTACATCGCCGGCTTCATCGTGCTGGCCCTGGTTTCGCTGCTACCGCTGTTCGCCACGCGGATCCGCCGCTGGCATCGGCCCGGACGGGGTGCGGCCTGGTTCGCCGGCTTCGCCGTCGCATGGGTGGTCACGCTCATGGTCAGTCCGCTGGCGCGCGACGGCCAGCGTCTTTACCAGCAGCTGCGACCGGTTGATTTCGCGCGCATCGCGCCGGAATACCAGGTGCCTACCCAGCCGTTGCAGCGGCCGCGCAACATCGTCTGGATCTACGGCGAAAGTCTTGAACGCACTTATCTGGACGAGAACGTGTTTCCCGGGTTGATGCCCAATCTCAATCGTCTGGCCGCCAGGTCGTTGGATGTGCGCGGCCTGGCATCGGCCGAAGGCAGTGGCTGGACCATCGCCGGGCTGGTGGCATCGATGTGCGGCGTGCCGCTGACCACCTCGCAGGGCGATGAGAACAGCATGGACCGGATGGGCAGCTTCCTGCCCAAGGCCGTGTGCCTGGGCGACTACCTGAAGCAGCAGGGCTACACCAACCATTATCTGGGCGGCGCCAACGGCCAGTTCGCCGGCAAGGGCCAGTTCCTGGCCAGCCACGGCTTCGACGAAGTACATGATCTGGCGTGGTTCAAGCAGCAGAAGAAGATCGGGCGCATTCACTACTCTGCTTGGGGCGTACACGATGACGTGCTGCTGGACACCGCCTACCAGCGCTTCGAGCAGCTCTCGCGCGCCGGCGCACCGTTCATGCTGACCACGCTGACCATGGATACGCACCATCCCGCAGGCCACCTGCCGGTGTCGTGCAAGGGCGAACGCTACCAGAGCCAGTACGGCAACATCGGCCTGCTCAACGCGCTCAAATGCACCGACCGCCTGATCTCGCAGCTGGTCCAGCGCATCCAGGCCAGTCCGTACGGCAAGGACACGCTGATCGTGATCGCCTCGGACCATCTGGCGATGCCCAACGATCTCAGTCACGTGCTGGCCAGGCAGAAGCGCGAGAACCTGCTGCTGTTCCTCGGTGATGGCGTGGCGCCGCGCCAGCTGGCGGCG
Source organism: Stenotrophomonas sp. RS-48 (assembly GCF_030053245.1). Lineage (NCBI taxonomy): Bacteria > Pseudomonadati > Pseudomonadota > Gammaproteobacteria > Lysobacterales > Lysobacteraceae > Stenotrophomonas > Stenotrophomonas sp. RS-48. The sequence goes on along the minus strand of NZ_JASGBV010000019.1, from coordinate 1,262 downwards.
GAGAACGGCTCGACGCTGGACTCCGGCGCCACCCTGCTGGGCCTGCTCGATCCGGGCCTGCGCACGATGGGCTTCGGCCGCTCGCTGCTGGACGAAACACGTGCCCCCAGTGCCAGCGTCGCGGCGCGTCGCGATGGCGGCCGCGATTACCCGCAGTACCTGGCATTCGCCCGGTCGCTATGGCTGGGCGAGCCGACCCGCGAACTGAGGATCGACAACGACGACCAGGTGGTGGTGGGCATGCAGCACGTGCAGCCGCCGGTCCTGCTGGAGTACGACAAGGACTGGGGCCTGAAGTCGGTGTATCTGGAGAACACGTCCCGCCAGTTCGACGATGCCGATCCGGACAACACCCTGGCCTATGTGGATCGCTGCACCGCATTCGAGGATGGGTCGGCCGACGGCGACTGGTGCGCCTTGCTGGTGAACCGCGACAACGGCATCAAGCTGTACCGCGACGACGACCTGCGTGGTGGCATCGCGGTGGACGCGCCGCTGGATGCGTTCCAGGGACCGCGCCCGAGCGTGCGCCAGGCCCACATGATCACCCAGAAGGGCCGCCGCACCCGCGCCGGCCAGTACATGCTGCAGCTGGTGGCAAGCACGCGCCCGGATCGCGGTTTCTGGATCGAGGCCGTGTCATCGCAGCGCAAGGTGGTGCTGGCCCAGCAGTGGGTCCAGCCTGATGCCGACGGCAAGATCAATGTGTCCTTCGGACTGGATCATGAAGTGGACGATCTGGAGATCCGCGCCTGGTTGAATCACGCCGAGAAGCTGGCCGTGGATACCTTCGCGCTGGTGCCATCGCGCAGCCGACCGCGGGGATAGGGTTCTCTGCAGGGCTGTGCCCTGCACCTGCTGCAAGCTGGAGCAAAGGCAACAGCAACAGCAACAGCAACAGCAACAGCGTGCATTCCGTGGGATGGCGGGGCGGTGTAGGTTGGCAGGACACGCCGTAAACCCATCCATGGGGGCTCGATGGCGCCATCCATGGCGCCAACGGTCCTGCCAACCCACACCGCCCCACCTCTGACGGTTTCCGGCAGCCGTAGGCAGGTGTCGACCTTGGTCGACACTTCTGCCAGATATCGAAATCAATCTAGGGTCAGATCCGTTTTCTGCGGAAGAAAACGGATCTGACCCCAAAAGCAATTCCAGCAGATCGCGGAAATCTGTCGAAGGCGGGGTGGGCCCGGTTGCGGGGGCGTGAGCCGCATGGATGCGGCGACCGAGCTTACATGGACGTACTTGCAGCGTCCCCC
>NZ_JASGBV010000155.1:0-2057 GCF_030053245.1 Stenotrophomonas sp. RS-48 | reverse complement strand
GCCGGAGCCGCGCCGCGCCGCCCGCGCGGAACCGAAGCCGGCCCCGGCCGCTCCGGTGGCCAGGGTGGCCGAGGGCTCGGCACCGCAACCGGGCCGCATGCAGCTCGGCAACGTACGTTCCGGCCAGCAGCTGTACGCGGAGAACTGCGACCTGACGGTCATGGCGACCGTCGGCGCCGGTGCCGAGGTCATCGCCGACGGCAGCATCCATATCTACGGCACCCTGCGCGGCCGCGCGCTGGCGGGTGCCCAGGGCAACACCGCGGCACGCATCTTCTGCCGTGATTTCCATGCGGAACTGGTGGCCATTGCCGGCCACTACAAGGTACTGGACGATGTCCCGGACAACCTGCGCGGCAAGGCCGTGCAGGTGTGGCTGGAACAGGACCAGGTCAAGATCGCTGCGCTGGACTGACGCAGCCCCAACATCATGCAGAACCAGGAGAAGTCCTTTGGCTGAAATCATCGTAGTCACCTCCGGCAAGGGCGGCGTCGGCAAGACCACTACCAGCGCGAGCCTGGCCTGCGGCCTGGCACGGCGCGGCAAGAAGGTGGCGGTGATCGACTTCGACGTCGGCCTGCGCAACCTCGACCTGATCATGGGCTGCGAACGCCGCGTGGTGTACGACTTCGTCAACGTCGTGCACGGCGAAGCCACCCTCAAGCAGGCCCTGATCAAGGACAAGCGCTTCGACAACCTGTACGTGCTGGCTGCCTCGCAGACCCGCGACAAGGACGCGCTGACCCAGGAGGGCGTGGGCAAGGTGCTGAAGGACCTGGCCGCCGACGGTTTCGACTTCGTGATCTGCGACTCCCCGGCCGGTATCGAGAAGGGTGCCTTCCTGGCGATGTACTTCGCCGACCGCGCGGTGGTGGTGGTGAACCCGGAAGTGTCCTCGGTGCGCGACTCTGACCGCATCATCGGCCTGCTGGATTCGAAGACACACAAGGCCGAATCCGGCCAGGACGTGCCGGCCTTCCTGCTGCTGACCCGCTACAGCCCGTCGCGCGTGGAAACCGGCGAGATGCTGAGCATCGTCGACGTGGAGGAAGTGCTGGGCCTGAAGGCGATCGGCGTGATCCCCGAATCGGGTGACGTGCTGAACGCCTCCAACAAGGGCGAGCCGGTGATCCTCGACGGCGAATCGATCGCTGGCCAGGCGTATGACGATGCGGTGAGCCGCATCCTGGGCGAGGAGCGGCCGATGCGCTTCACCACCGTGGAGAAGAAGGGCTTCTTCAGCAAGCTGTTCGGAGGGTAAGCATGGGCCTGTTTGATTTCCTCAAAGCGAAGAAGACCACCGCCGAAACCGCCAAGAACCGCCTGCAGATCATCATCGCGCAGGAGCGCAGCCATCGCGGTGGCCCGGACTACCTGCCGCTGCTGCAGCGCGAGCTGCTGGAAGTGATCAAGAAGTACGTCAACATCGACGTCGACGCGGTGAAGGTCGACCTGGTCAAGGATGGCCAGCACGACGTGCTGGACATCTCCGTGGCGCTGCCGGAAGGCCCGGAAAAGCCCTGACCCCCTGCCCCGCCCGTGCCTGCATGGGCGGGGCTGCACGATTCCGCATGACTGACACGACAACCGCCGTGGACATCACCTGCGTGGGCGATATCGCCTTCGCCGATGCACAGCGCCTGCTTGCCGCGCATGGGCTGGAGCTGCACCACGTCGCCGCCGGCGAGCCGATTCCCGGCAGCTACTGGGGCGAACCTGAAGCAGGCATCATCGCCAGCAACGTGTATGTGCGCGACGACACGCCCGTGCATTCGATGCTGCACGAGGCCTGCCATCTGATCGTGCTGCCGCCGGAGCGGCGCGCGCAGGTGCATACCGATGCCACTGATTCGGTCGCCGAGGAAGATGCCACGTGCTACCTGCAGATCGTGCTGGCCGCGCAGCTGCCCGGTGTCGGCAGCGCACGGCTGATGGCCGACATGGATGCGTGGGGGTATACGTACCGGTTGGGATCGACGAGAGCGTGGTTCGAGCAGGACGCCGAAGACGCGAAGGCGTGGTTGATCGAACGCGGGTTGCCAGTGGCGTAAGGCCG
>NZ_JASGBV010000154.1:0-3655 GCF_030053245.1 Stenotrophomonas sp. RS-48 | reverse complement strand
CGCGATCGCGGCGGCGAGGAACAGGGAATGCAGGGCTTTCATGCCGGCATTCTAGCGGGGCGGCGGCCGGACGCGTTTGATCCAGCATGGCCGCTCGCCACGCGCCCTTGATGCGCGGACCGTTACGGTGGCGCGGCCACGGGCGGGGACATCGCGATGAGCATCACGGACCGGCGCATCACGGCAGTACATGCGGACGACGGCTTTGCCCGCGCGTTCGATGAACAGGTGGTCTGGCGGATGCGCTGGGCCTGTGCCGTTGCCGGCATCTTTTCAGTTGGCTTTGCCGTGCTGGACCATTTCTGGCTTCCGCCGGATGTGCATGCACAGGTGCTGCGCTGGCGGCTCGGGCTGCTGCTGCCGGTACTGCTGGTGGCGGTAGCACTCACCTTCGTCCCGGCGTTCCGCCGCCATCTGCAGTGGCTGGGGGGCGGTGCTGTGCTGATCAGCGGGCTGGCGCTGGTGACGATGATCTGGACGGCGCATCGCGCCGGCGTGGATTATCCCTATGAAGGCGTCAGCCTGTTCCTGCTGCTGAACTACTTCCTGTGTGGCCTGCGCTTCGGCGCCGCCACGCTGACCGGAACCCTGATCGCATCGGCGTTCGTGCTGGCGGAGCTGCAGGTCGGCCGGCACTGGGCGCAGATGCTGCAGAGCGTGACGTTCGTGCTGGCCAGCAACCTGGCTGGCATCTTCGGTAGTTACATCCTGGAAAGGCAGGCGCGTGCAACCTGGCGCGCCGAGCAGCGGCTGGATGCACTGGCCAACCACGACGGATTGACCGGATTGCTCAACCGGCGCGCATTCGATCGTCGTGCCAACCAGATCTTCCAGCGTTATCTCCGCCGGCCGCACGCGCGTGGCGCCTTGCGCATCGCGATGATCGACATCGACTACTTCAAGCGCTACAACGACCATCATGGTCACCCGGCGGGCGATGCGGTCCTGCATGCGGTGGCGGTGACGCTGGCCGCGCAGCTTCGCGGCGCTGACTCGGTGGTGGCGCGGTACGGCGGTGAGGAGTTCGTGGCGCTGGGGCAATGGTCGCCAGGCGAGCCGGAAACCGCGCCGTTCGAGCGGATGCGTCAGCAGGTCCAGGCGCTGGCGATCGCCCATGCCGATTCGGACGCCGCGCCGGTGGTGAGCGTCAGTATTGGTGTGGCGCGGTGGCATGACGATGGCGCCGATTCGTTGGAGCAGGCACTGGCGCGTGCGGATGCCGCGCTGTATCGGGCCAAGGCGTCCGGGCGCAACCGGGTCGAGGTGGCCACGGATGGGTAAGCCGAAAAAAGTCCCGGCGATCACCGGGGCAACATGCTGCGGAGGGTTCAGCGGTTGGCCGGAGGGCGGGGCAGGCCCGCCACGCCGGAGGCAGCGCTCAGAACTTGAAGACGTAGGAGGCGCCGTAGACCAGCGGATCGATGTTGACCGTACCGATCTTCTGGCCGTCCAGCTTCACCTTGCTGTCGATGTCGATCCAGCGCATGTCCACGCGCAGCGCGCCCTTCTCGCCGATCGCGAAGTCCACGCCGGCGTGCGCGGCCAGACCCCAGGAGTCCTGCAGCTTCAGCCGGCTGTCCTTGAGCGCGCCCGTGGTGTCTTCGCTGAAGAAGGTCGTGTAGTTCACGCCCGCACCGATGAACGGCGACACCTTGCCCTTGCTGTTGAAGTGGTACTGCACGGTCACCACCGGCGGCAGCTGCTTGGTGCTGCCGACACGGCCGAGGCCGTTGATGTTGATGTCGTGCTTGAACGGCAGTGCCGCCAGCACTTCGATGCCCAGGTTGTCAGCGATGAAGTACTCGCCGGTGATGGTCGGCTTGACGTCGTTGTCGACGTCGACCTTCAGCGTGCCACCGGCCAGCCAGCCGTTGTTCGACTTCGGTGCCACCTGGTGCACGCCGGCCGAAAGGGTCCAGTCGCCCTTGGACTGGGCCATCGCCGGGGCGGCGGCGAGGGACAGGGCGGCGGCCAGGCTGGCCACGATCAGGGGAGAGGTCTTGCGCATGGGGGTGTTCTCGTTGCGGGGTGGATGGGGCCAGTCTCGGCCTCACGCCGCGCTAACGCTTTGATCCGGATCAAATCCGGCCAGCCCGCCCGCCACCGGCCCGGTCTGGCCGGCGGTGGCCAGGCCGGGCCTGCTAGACTTGTGGGCCCTATCCACCCCGCCGCACCCGTCGCGGCTGCAGGAGCTTGAGAAATGGCAATCAAGGTTGGTATCAACGGTTTCGGTCGCATCGGGCGTAACGTCCTGCGCTCGGCGGTGCTGAACTTCGGCGACGACATCGAAATCGTGGCCATCAACGATCTGCTGGAGCCGGATTACCTGGCCTACATGCTCAAGTACGACTCCGTGCACGGTCGCTTCAAGGCTGACGTGTCGGTGCAGGGCAACGACCTGCTGGTCAACGGCAAGAAGATCCGCCTGACCCAGGAACGCGATCCGGCCAACCTGAAGTGGGACGAAGTGGGCGTGGACGTGGTCATCGAGTCCACCGGTCTGTTCCTGACCAAGGAAACCGCGCAGAAGCACATCGATGCCGGCGCCAAGAAGGTCATCCTGTCCGCCCCGTCCAAGGACGATACGCCGATGTTCGTGTTCGGCGTGAATGACAAGACCTACGCCGGCCAGGCGATCATCTCCAACGCCTCGTGCACCACCAACTGCCTGGCCCCGCTGGCCAAGGTCATCAACGACAAGTGGGGCATCAAGCGTGGCCTGATGACCACCGTGCACGCCGCCACGGCCACCCAGAAGACCGTTGACGGCCCGTCCAACAAGGACTGGCGCGGCGGCCGCGGCATCCTGGAGAACATCATTCCGTCCTCCACCGGTGCGGCCAAGGCGGTCGGCGTGGTCATTCCGGAACTGAACAAGAAGCTCACCGGCATGAGCTTCCGCGTGCCGACCTCGGACGTGTCGGTGGTCGACCTGACCGTCGAGCTGGAAAAGGAAGCCACCTACGCCGAGATCTGCGCCGAAGTGAAGGCACAGAGCGAAGGCGCGCTGAAGGGCATCCTCGGCTACACCGAAGACAAGGTCGTGGCCACCGACTTCCGCGGTGAGACCCACACGTCGGTGTTCGATGCCGAAGCCGGCATTGCCCTGGACGGTACCTTCGTCAAGCTCGTGTCGTGGTACGACAACGAGTGGGGCTACTCCAACAAGTGCCTGGAAATGGCCAGGGTCGTCGCCGCCAAGTAAGGCCGGCGAAGATCGCGCACGAACCCCGGCCTGGCCGGGGTTCGTCGTTTGAGGGACCGGCCCTGTCGTAGCATGGGGCGGTCCGACCGCCGCCGCAGGGGCGCGGGATCGCATGGGAAGGCACGCAATGGAAGCACTGATAGCCCTGGTCGTATTGATACTGCTGGCGATTCCGCTGCTGCTGGTGGTCGCGCTGGTGATGATCGCCGGCCTGCGGCGCCGGGTCGCTGCGCTTGAGGTCGCACTGGCCGATGTGTCGCAATCGCCGCGCGCTGCCGCGCCACCGCCCGGGCCCGCCCCCGTTCCGGCAACGGACGCGCCTGCCATGGAGCGACCGCGGGCTGCGGCAGCACCTTCTCCCGTGGCGGCCCATGCGCCGGAATCCTTCGTGCCGGCGCCGCCGCGGCAGGCAGCGCCGCCACCACCACCGCTGCCGGCCACGCCGCCCCC
>NZ_JASGBV010000153.1:2601-5899 GCF_030053245.1 Stenotrophomonas sp. RS-48 | reverse complement strand
TCAGCTGGGAGAGCACCTGCTTTGCAAGCAGGGGGTCGTCGGTTCGATCCCGACAGGCTCCACCAGGGAGTTTCGTAAGCAACTCCGGGTCTGTAGCTCAGGTGGTTAGAGCGCACCCCTGATAAGGGTGAGGTCGGTGGTTCGAGTCCTCCCAGACCCACCATTCTCTGAATGACGCATACATTCGATCTTATATACGCATCGGCACTGTGGCCGGTACGTGTTCTTTTAAAACTTGTGACGTAGCGAGCGTTTGAGATGTTCTATCAGACGTGTCGTGAGGCTAAGGCGAGAGACGAAAGTCTCTTTATTGATTGAGTCGTTATATTCGTATCCGGGCTTTGTACCCCTGGATCAGATATGACCCAAGGCAACTTGCGGTTATATGGTCAAGCGAATAAGCGCACACGGTGGATGCCTTGGCGGTCAGAGGCGATGAAGGACGTGGCAGCCTGCGAAAAGTATCGGGGAGCTGGCAACAAGCTTTGATCCGGTAATGTCCGAATGGGGAAACCCACCCGCTTGCGGGTATCCTGCAGTGAATACATAGCTGCTGGAAGCGAACCTGGTGAACTGAAATATCTAAGTAACCAGAGGAAAAGAAATCAACCGAGATTCCGTCAGTAGCGACGAGCGAACGCGGACTAGCCCTTAAGCTGGATTGGTTCTAGGAAAACGCTCTGGAAAGAGCGGCCATAGAAGGTGACAGCCCTGTATCTGAAAGGGCCATTCCAGTGAAGACGAGTAGGGCGGGGCACGTGAAACCCTGTCTGAACATGGGGGGACCATCCTCCAAGGCTAAATACTACTGACCGACCGATAGTGAACCAGTACCGTGAGGGAAAGGCGAAAAGAACCCCGGAGAGGGGAGTGAAATAGAACCTGAAACCGTGTGCGTACAAGCAGTAGGAGCTCCGCAAGGAGTGACTGCGTACCTTTTGTATAATGGGTCAGCGACTTACTGTTCGTGGCAAGCTTAACCGTATAGGGGAGGCGAAGGGAAACCGAGTCTGATAAGGGCGCATAGTCGCGGGCAGTAGACCCGAAACCGGGTGATCTAGTCATGCCCAGGGTGAAGGTGCGGTAACACGCACTGGAGGCCCGAACCCACTCCCGTTGCAAAGGTAGGGGATGAGGTGTGATTAGGAGTGAAAAGCTAATCGAACCCGGAGATAGCTGGTTCTCCTCGAAAGCTATTTAGGTAGCGCCTCATATGTATCCTCTCGGGGGTAGAGCACTGTTATGGCTAGGGGGTCATCGCGACTTACCAAACCATTGCAAACTCCGAATACCGAGACGGACTGTATGGGAGACACACGGCGGGTGCTAACGTCCGTCGTGAAAAGGGAAACAACCCAGACCCACAGCTAAGGTCCCAAATTCAGTGCTAAGTGGAAAACCATGTGGAAAGGCACAGACAGCCAGGAGGTTGGCTTAGAAGCAGCCACCCTTTAAAGAAAGCGTAATAGCTCACTGGTCGAGTCGGTCTGCGGGGAAGATTTAACGGGGCTAAGCACTGAACCGAAGCTTGGGGTGCATAACTTTGTTATGCGCGGTAGAGGAGCGTTCCGTAAGCCTGCGAAGGTGGATTGAGAAGTCTGCTGGAGGTATCGGAAGTGCGAATGCTGACATGAGTAACGATAATGCGGGTGAAAAACCCGCACGCCGAAAGCCCAAGGTTTCCTTGCGCAACGTTAATCGGCGCAGGGTGAGTCGGCCCCTAAGGCGAGGACGAAAGTCGTAGTCGATGGGAAGCAGGTTAATATTCCTGCACCTCGCGTAAGTGCGATGGAGGGACGGAGAAGGTTAGGTGTACCGGGCGTTGGTTGTCCCGGGGAAAGGCGGTAGGTTTGGATCTTTGGCAAATCCGGGATCCTTTAAGACCGAGCACCGAGACGAGCCTTTAAGGCGAAGTCACTGATACCACGCTTCCAGGAAAAGCTCCTAAGCTTCAGCTTACGCAGACCGTACCGTAAACCGACACAGGTGGGTAGGATGAGAATTCTCAGGCGCTTGAGAGAACTCGGGTGAAGGAACTAGGCAACATGGCACCGTAACTTCGGGAGAAGGTGCACCCTTTTTGGTGGCTCGTGCGAGCTATAGCTGAAGAGGGTCGCAGTAACCAGGCCGCTGCGACTGTTTATCAAAAACACAGCACTCTGCAAACACGAAAGTGGACGTATAGGGTGTGACGCCTGCCCGGTGCTGGAAGGTTAATTGATGGGGTCAGCCGCAAGGCGAAGCTCTTGATCGAAGCCCCAGTAAACGGCGGCCGTAACTATAACGGTCCTAAGGTAGCGAAATTCCTTGTCGGGTAAGTTCCGACCTGCACGAATGGCGTAACGACAGCGGCGCTGTCTCCACCCGAGACTCAGTGAAATTGAAATCGCTGTGAAGATGCAGCGTTCCCGTGGCAAGACGGAAAGACCCCGTGAACCTTTACTATAGCTTTACACTGAACGTTGAGTTCGTCTGTGTAGGATAGGTGGGAGGCTATGAAACCATGGCGCTAGCTGTGGCGGAGCCATCCTTGAAATACCACCCTGTCGTGCTTGACGTTCTAACCTGGGCCCATTATCTGGGTCGGGGACCGTGTATGGTGGGTAGTTTGACTGGGGCGGTCTCCTCCTAAAGAGTAACGGAGGAGCTCGAAGGTACGCTCAGCGCGGTCGGACATCGCGCACTGTGTGCAAAGGCATAAGCGTGCTTGACTGCAAGATCGACGGATCAAGCAGGTAGGAAACTAGGACTTAGTGATCCGGTGGTTCTGTATGGAAGGGCCATCGCTCAACGGATAAAAGGTACTCCGGGGATAACAGGCTGATACCGCCCAAGAGTTCATATCGACGGCGGTGTTTGGCACCTCGATGTCGGCTCATCACATCCTGGGGCTGTAGTCGGTCCCAAGGGTATGGCTGTTCGCCATTTAAAGTGGTACGCGAGCTGGGTTCAGAACGTCGTGAGACAGTTCGGTCCCTATCTGCCATGGGCGTTGGAGATTTGAGAGGGGCTGCTCCTAGTACGAGAGGACCGGAGTGGACGAACCTCTGGTGTTCCGGTTGTCACGCCAGTGGCATTGCCGGGTAGCTATGTTCGGAAGCGATAACCGCTGAAAGCATCTAAGCGGGAAGCGCGCCTCAAGATGAGATCTCCCGGGGCACAAGCCCCCTAAAGGAACCATGTAGACTACGTGGTTGATAGGTCAGGTGTGTAAGTACAGCAATGTATTGAGCTAACTGATACTAATGATCCGTGCGGCTTGACCATATAACCTCAAGTTGCCTTGGCTTTACGACAG